>PLIC01000017.1 GCA_003139995.1 Candidatus Acidiflorens stordalenmirensis
GCCCGTAGAGCCGCCATCGGCGATGGAGACAACGGGAGTACCTTGATTGCGCCAAGGAACGGCGGTGGAGGCTTTGAAGCCAGCGTGGGCGAGTTGGGTTCCGGCTACGGCACCGTGCTGGCGAAGGAAGCGAACTATACGCGCAAGGTTCTCGACATGCGCGTCCTTCCAGATGCCGAGGTCGGAGGGACTGATGCGGCCCTCGGGGACGACGGCGGTAGCTTCGGTGAGGACGGTGCCTGCGCCCCCAATGGCGCGAGCCCCGAGGTGGACGAGATGCCAGTCGTTGGCAAAGCCGTCTTCGCTGGAGTACTCGCACATGGGGGAAACGGCAATGCGGTTTCCCACTGACCTTCGGTGCGAACTCCCTCCCAAGATTCTGCTTACAATGAAGTATGCATCTTTTAGAAGAACCTGACTCAATAGCAATCACACGTCTCGGCAAGCAGTACAGATTACTGCTTCGAATACATCGAGCAAACCTTGCCAACAACCCCACCAGCCACGCCACGCAGTCGTCGCGCAGCAATCTGATGGCTGTGCAGCACACTGTCAAGGAGATGTACGGAGAGGCTGGTGCACGAAATGTGGCTAATCTGGTCATACTGGACGCGCCTGCGTTTGAGCCAACACCTTGATCAACCTCGGTTGCCACACCGTAATGTTGATCCCAAAGCGCAAGTGGGAAGGGCTGGAACCGTCGTAAATGCTTGACGAGCGGTGCTCCTGAGGTCAGTTTTAAATATGAGGTCAGCGTGATATCCGAAACGATAGATGCAATGGCAGACCGAAGTTCGGCGTCGAAGAATGCGGCTCAGGTTACGAGACGTAAGGCGGGGACGATTCGGAAGGCGAAAAACGAACAGGGTGCACCCGCGCCATCAGCGCGGCAAGCGATGGAGGCACAAGCGGAAGCACAAGCGGGAACACCAACGAAGATTGGTGATCTCCCCGTTCGGTCGCACTTAGAAAAGGGTATATCGGAGCTTCAGGGGCTACACGAGGTACTGCTCTCTGACGATTTGGACCCGCGTGTGCTGGCGGATTTCCGGGACGCTTTGAATCGAGTCAGGACCGCAGCATGGGCTGCCCAGCAGTATGTCGCCCGCAAGGAGATCGATCAGGACTCAACCAGCGTGCTCTCGTTCCTAGCCGGGGAAAGAATTCGCGCCGCCTATCACCTTTGCCAAGCCATCAGCGAGGACTTGAAACGAACCGACATTGCAGTCCCAGCAGGCAGCCTCATTCAACTCTGCGAGGTCATGAGTGCGTTGACAGAGCAACTAAAAGGGACCGTCAATAAGCTGGGATGAGAATCGGCTACGTCTTGTTCGCCACGAGGGAGACGGGCGGGAAGCAAATTTCCCAGCAAGGAGTACCATCCCGCTCGGCGGGTCGTAGCTCATACGTTGTTGGCAGACCTAGCAAACGACCAAACTTGACCCACTGTCCGCGAGTCAGTCCCATCTTGCCCTCGACCGCCTCGCACAGCACCGTCTCGGGGATCGACATTTCGTGTGCTAATCCCTCGTAGGACAGCTTCAGATAGCTGATCGTTTCCTGCATCAACTTGCTCACATATTGGCCCACAAACATCCTAGTTAATGGCGAATCGGACGGCGGCAATGAGGAAGATCGCGTCAAAGTTTGAGGTTCCCTTCATTCATCCGAATTGTTGTCGGGGTTCTGACTCAACGTGTTATTTGGAACTACATTCTGCTTTTCGGAATTGGTCGGCAACGAATTCCGGGAGTATCTGTTCCAGCTTTTGTGACAGCCACGCCTGTAGCTCCGACTTGTGCTCGTCCGAAACGGACACGAAGCGAACTCCCAGATCGCCCGTTTTCGACCAGCAGATCGTCGATTCTGCCACCACTGGTGCTTCGTGATCTGGCAGAGTGAACTGAACGCGCACGCTTTCGCCGGAAACGAGCGGAATGTGCGTGCTCAAAGCCATGCCCCCTCCGCTGATATTTATGCTGTTGCAGCGAACTTCCTGCCTGCTTTGCCTCTGGATGATAACTGGAATAGAGACCGGACAGCGGAAATAACGCCGTCGTTCTCTCAGGATGAGCCCATATGCAGGCTTGAGGGTCTTGTGAATTGACTCCGCAGAAAGCGGTCTCTCGAAGACAAACTGCGACTTCTTGCGGAAAGCTGCTGTAGTATCCGCATCGTTGTTGCTGATGCCAAAAGTCACGGCCGTCCGGTTCGACGGTGAAATATACACTTCATCCAGAATAAGTCCGGACTGCTCTCCCAGTTGGAGATCAACGATAACGGCCTCGAACTTTCGGCGGTTCAATAAGCCGACGGCCGCGGGCACTTCCCGACTAATATCGGGGGTAATGGACAATTCTTGTAAGGCGTGACTGAACTGTTGAATTGCCACTGGATCAGCGGATACCAAAAGCGCAAGGCCGACTGCCATGATGAAGAACTCTCCTTTTAAGGTCACCTGTCATGATTATGCCCCGCTCGCTTGTGCTCGAACTTGCGGTTTAGGACTGTTGCCGCGCAGCTTGTCAGCAACTTTGTCAACCGCTAAGGGCTTGCTGAAGTAGTAGCCTTGGATTTCGTCACACTGATGTGCCCGCAGGAATGACATTTGCGCTTCGTCTTCGACGCCTTCCGC
>PLIC01000018.1 GCA_003139995.1 Candidatus Acidiflorens stordalenmirensis
CATTTCAGAAAACGCTCTAGCCGGTCCCAATTGGATCGCGCAAGGATGGCACCTCAACACCATCGTGACCGCGCAGAGTGGACGGCCCGTTCCGATTGTGAGCGCGAATGATACCAGCGGGCAAAACAGCAGCGTCTATCCGACACCTTCCAACTATCACCAGCGGCCCGATCTTGTTCCCGGAATCAATCCGATTAACTCCAACTGGCGATCCGCGCCCGACTCAATTGGATATTTGGATGGTGCGGCGTTCACTCAGCCCAATTACGCAGCGGCGGACAATCTGGTCGGCAGCTTCGGCGACCTTGGGCGGAATGCGATTTATGGACCGGATTACTGGAACGTAGATTTTTCGCTCGCCAAGAGCTCCCACATCTTCGAGAGAACGACGATCCAACTCCGGGCAGAATTCTTCAACATTCTCAATCACCCGAACTTCGCTTTGCCGAACTTCTTCGTGGACCCAGGAGCACCCCAACAGGGCCTCATCACCCAAACTCCCGACCAGGCCCAGACCAACCCCGGCCTCGGCGGCGGTGGTCCGCGCGTGGTTCAGCTTGCGTTGAAGGTGATCTTCTAAGAAACGGAATCGATCCCTATAGAGACGCGGCTTGCCGCGTCTCTTTGCTTGCGCCGCAAAACTAGCCCGCCTTCTGCAACTCCCCTGCAATCCGCGGCAGCACGGCCCGCAGCAGCGCAATGAACTGCCCCATCACTCGTCGTCCCACCTCAAGCACTTCTTCGTGCACCAGCGCCTGATCGAGAATTCCGGCGGCCATATTCGTCACGCACGAGATCGCCAGAACGTTCATCCCCATATGCCGCGCCGCGATTGCTTCCGGGACGGTTGACATGCCCACCAGATCGGCACCGATCGTGCGCAGGTATCGAATCTCCGCCGGAGTTTCGTAACTCGGCCCGGCCAGCGCCGCATACACTCCCTCGCGCGGCGGAATCGAAAGCTTCTTCGCTTCCTCGAGCGCGATCTCGCGATAACGCTTGGCATAGGTATAAGTCATGTCGGGGAAGCGCGGGCCAAAGCGCTCGTCGTTCGCGCCCGGCAGCGGATTCTGTCCTTGAAGATTGATGTGATCGCGCAGGATGACCAGCGCGCCCTGTCCGTACTCGGAGTTAATGCCGCCGGCGGCGTTGGTGAGAACCAAAGCGCGCACACCAGTTCGCCCCAGCACCCGCGTAGGAAAGGCGACCTCGGCGGCCGAATAGCCTTCATACAGATGCACTCGTCCCTGCATCACGGCAACGGGAACGCCGCCGCACTTGCCCATCACGAGTTGTCCGGCATGTCCAACCGCCGTAGAACGTGGAAACGTCGGGATGTGAGAATAGGGAATGCGGACGGCGTCGGTGAGATCATCGGCAAAGGATCCGAGACCGGAGCCAAGGACAAGCCCAATTTGCGGACGCAGGGCGGTCTGCGAAAGCACAAATGCCGCTGCGGATTCAGCGCGAGCAAACAGGTCTAGTGTCATAAATGCACAATGTCATAAATACAAGTTGTCATCCTGAGCGAAGCGAAGGACCCCTGCCCGCCCGAAAATGTGTACCGGGAGTAGGGGTCCTTCGCTTCGCTCAGGATGACAACCCTACGCTAGAACTTCCTCTCAAATTCGGCAAACGCCCTCTCCAATTGCCACTGCACGCGAGCGCGCTCATTCGCGCGAATCCACTTCTCACATTTTTCAGAAACGCGATCGCCCGACGATCCATCGTCCGAGCACGCCGCAGCTCGCCGCAACTCGCGTCCGTCGCTCCACAGGCTATCACCGGGAATGAAACTATGTTCCAGGCTCTCGCGCGCCATGCGCTTCAGATCGGCATACGACAAGCCATACGTCTCGACCGCCCGCAGATATTCGTGCGTCATATCGCTGCGCGAGACGCCCTCGTCGTCGGTAGCGAGCGCCACCGGCACACCGTATTTCATGTACACCGGCAGCGGATGCCGGTCGCCGCTGACGCCCAGAATCACATCATTCGACGTCAGGCAAATCTCGACCAGCACATTTTTCTTCGCCATTTCCCGCAGCAACCAAATCGGATCGTTTTCGCTCATGACGGCCACGCCATGCCCAATCCGTTCCGCGCCGCCGCGCTCAATCGATTCGCGAATGTGAAATCGCATGCCCTCGGGCGGAACCAATCCCATCGCCAGTTCGTCGGCGTGCAACGACACGTGCGCCACCGGATAGAACTTGTGCAACGCTTCAATGATCCGCATGTGTAGATCGAAGTCGTGCATGGGCACGTAATAGTCTTCGGGCATCACGAGGTTGAAGCCGACGAAACGCGGATCGGCTTTGGACAGCTCGAAGCCAAGCAAGATCTGCGCGAAAACCTGCTCGCGCGGCAAGCCCCGCAGCACCTGGTAGAGATAACGAATCGTGACCTCGCATCCCGCGGCAGCCTGCGCCGTCCCGCAATGCAGTACTTCTTTCTTGCGGGCTTCATCGGAGTCGAGTTGGCTGCGGACCGACGCCACCACATCCAGCATTCCCCCGGCAAGCAGTTTGTCGCGAAGCTTGCTGAAGTCGTCATCCCATCCAATCTTGTCGCCCAGCGTGGCCGCCTGCCTTCCGTCGGCCGTGTGCATCACCTCCACATATTGCAGATGATCGGCCGCCGCCCGCGACCCCACTTCGGCTAAAGCATCGCCGATGTGATTCTCCAGCGCTGGACCGAACTTCTCGAACGTGGCGAAGAAATGGTCGTGCCCCGATTCCTCCTCGGGATGCCAGTTCCGCATCGACCAGGCGTCGACGAGCTGGTCGTAGAGAATGTGGTCCTGATAAGCGCAGCGCACCGACGGCTTGTTCCTGTAAGGCTCGCACGAGTCGCACGACGCGTGGATCAGTTTCGAAGTGCCGCGGTCCACGCAGAGAGCATTCTCCGAGGCCCAGTCGATCATGCTCTCCGCGTAAACCGCGCCGCTCAGGTGGACGTGCAGGTCGCCGCCCTTGGGCATCTGCTGCAAAAATGCCAGCAGCAACCCCGGCTGATGCCGCACCGATTCCAGATACTTCGCCGTCTTCTCTTCAGGGCTTTGCGCCCGGGAGACTTGTGCCAGGGAGATTTCCGCCGACAAAAGAACGGTCAGGAAACAAACGATCGTCGCCAAACGCAGGCTTCGCGTCACAAGAGGCCTCCAACCACCAATCCTATTCACATTGGGATTGTAGAGAAAGCACTTCGAGGACGTAAGTGTCCGCGTGGGGACCGGAGCACGGTCTGCGGAAGGAGCAGTATTCATGCGGATAAAACGGCGATTTGCACAGCCGCGGTCTGGCGTGCGGATAGGCCAAGAACAAGGGGATTCCGGGGATAATCCGCGCATTACCGCATAAATACTGGGGATTTCGGAACCATGCGCCGGCAATTGCACCATTTCTGTGTCACCGGGCTGTGCATTAGCTGCACTCGATTGATAAATAAGAAGTTACAGGTGCACGAATTTCGTTGACGTAGAAAACGAGCGTGGTAAAAACATAATCGTTCTTTGACACGTTCTGAAGTTTTTCCGGTTGGTGCAGCGTCCGGGGCTCAAGCGTAGTCACTCAGACAACCGCGAGGTGAGTTTGGGAGGGCGAGCAAGGGTCTATAGCTAAGCGCTGGTCGAGGAGAACAGGAGCCTCTGTTAAAGGCAGGATAGAGTCCCGAGGCGTTGGACTGATTTATCCGGTTGGCGGTGAGCCCGGAGCCCGAGCAAAGATCGGCTTACAATGAACCCGCAAGGGAGTTGTAGGAAAAGGTCAGCAAGGGTCTAAACGCGAGCTACTGGCCGAGAGGAATGAGTTCAACATCACCTCGGGACTCTCTACGTTTTGGGCTAGATTGTGGAGCGACGGGTGCCCCGCCCGTCCAAGTTCGTGTAGGGACGACCGCCCTCGGTCGTCCAAGCCGAGCTCGGCAGCCCGCCGCGAGTTACCATCACCCCACCGCGAGCGCCGAAATCTGAAAGCTCTTCCCGAACTCCTCAGCCCACGCAAGGCAATCTGCTCTCTCAGGGATCGGCCGAAGAACGCGCTCCGGATACTCATCATAAGTGCGCCCATCGAGCAATCTGCCGTTCTTCGCTTTTCTCGCGCCGCCCCATTGCTTAAAGAAGAAAGGCACGCCCTGCATCCGACACTGCTTCCGAATGGAGACCACCCACTCCCGCTTCATCGGACGCGCCCCCGGCCCACTCTCGCCGCCGACAATCACCCAGGTAATGCCAGACTGATCGATCTCACCAAGGTCTTCCAGCAGGGGCTCAATGGATAGGAAGCGAACCTTCGCGGGAGCCTGCCGAAGATGATCCACTCGCGGCAAACCGTGTTTCCGATCCTCGACGCTGACGCCCCACCAGATGTTTTCCTGCTCCGCCGCAAACCGTAACCGCCCCGAGAGCAACCGCCGCAGTCTCTCCGACCTTTTCGTCAGCACCTGATACGTATGCCAATTCGCCGTGGCCATCACGCGTGAGACGGACTCCGCGTAGTCGTCCGGCACTCCCGCCTGAAACAGATCGCTCATCGAATTCACAAACACGAGCTTGGGAGACCGCCAAGCAAAAGGCTCCGTAAGCTTCTCCGGCACCAGCCGCAGGTCAAACCCCTGTTCATAAGGATGCCCCTTAACGCCCCGAAACCGCTCCGCAAACGTCTCGGCATAGCAATGCTTGCACCCAGGGCTGACCTTGACGCACCCGCGGACGGGATTCCAGGTCGCGTCGGTCCATTCGATATGAGAATTCAGGAACGTGGGTCGCTCTCCTGGCGGGCCCTTGAAATTCGGATATTGGCCTCGTCTCGTCGGCTAAGCCCGATTCCCTCATTCACAGTGTGCACCTCCTCCCTATTCTTCGCGGGAAAGGGTTTCAAGCGGCAAATTGGATCCTTTGAGGGTCACCCACTCCAAGTGCCGCCGTTTGTACTCCCGGAGGTGCTCCGGGCGGAGATTTTTTGCCAGCGAGGACTTTGAATGCGCATGATGATGGTGATTGAGACACAAGACAACAAGATTGTCCTCAGCCGTCTCTCCGCCGTCCTCGACCGGAACGATGTGGTGGATGATTATTCCTGACTCACGGCACACGTTGCAGAGATGCATGGAGTCACATAAGAGCTTAGTTTCGAGGGCTGCCGGGATGTAGCGCGAGGCCTTCCTTGGTTTCTCCGAAAGCTTCAAATCCCCGTACAACCGCGCAAGGGTGGATTCCGTTGTCTCCTTGTCCTTAAAATGAGCCTTAATAAGGCAAACGCCGAGTTCATTGTCAAAAGTAGCCTCTAAGAGCTCGTTGAGATGGGCCCCGAGTAAATGTAATCCTAGACCGGGCGTCAAGCGACCATGCTTCACTTGGACGGCGGCCTCTTTCCAGTCCTGCGACGCCGCTGCTTGGGCGAATTCATCAAGAATAGCCGGCATCTTAGAATCTGATTCCAGAGTCTCTGTTTCCCTTATGATTCGATACTGATAATCAACCGTATCGAGTTTTGTTTCCCGCTCATCAAGTGAAAAATAGGCCTCCGGCTTATCCCCGATCTCTGCCAGCGTCTGGCAAAATCCACTGAGAAGGTCTGACGTCAGTTCTTCAAAGTATCCGGTAAAGGTTAGAAAGTGTGGTATCCGTTGCATCTCACAGCCTCATCGCCAGCGCGTTAACGCCTCGGGCTCACAGCAGTATATTCCCATGCTTCTTAGCCGTATTCTCGTCGCGCTTGTTCTCCAGCCTCTCCAGCACCTGGATTGGTCATCTGGTCGAGCATCATATCAGATGCGAATATCATGCTATAATCGCACCATGATCGATGTCACCCAAGACATTCATTCCCTCACCACCTTCAAGCGTAACTCCTCCGGCCTGATGAAGCACATGAAGAAAACCGGGCGTCCGCTGGTACTGACCGTGAAGGGTAAAGCCGAGGCGGTGCTCCTTGATGCCGCCGCCTATCAGGAAGTGGCGAGTCAACTGGACGCCGTGGCCAGCATTCGCCGCGGCCTGGCGGAAGCCCGCAAAGGCGCGGGCCGTCCCGCAGATGAAGTGTTTGACGAACTGGACCGCGAAGACGCGAACGGATAGATGACTTACCGCGTGATCGTCACTCCCGCAGCCGAGAGCGATCTCAGGGCAGCTTATCGCTACATCCGCCGCCAAGCGCCCCGCGCAGCGCACGATTGGATCCGGCGCGCGCGCCAGTGCGCGAAAAGCCTAGAGCATTTTTTGTATCAC
>PLIC01000015.1 GCA_003139995.1 Candidatus Acidiflorens stordalenmirensis
CCTCTGTGAGACATTCGGGCTAGGTTCTCCTGGTCAGCTAAATCAATTTTGGATTCCTCAACGATCACATGTACGTCATAGAAGTCTCTGGCCCTAGCTGTCTTCGCCACCCGAATTGCGTATTCGGGCATTTGCTGGCAGATTGCCCGGATTTTCTCGATCGCGAGCATCGGCGGAGTGTAGACGTAAATCGTGAATTCCTCTAGCTGGGTTTCCGTTTTTCCTTCGCAAAATTCCCACTTGCTAATGTCAATGGTGAATGTTCGCTGCTGTGACGGGCCGATCACTGTTGCATTACGGCGGACTGCCTCGGGATCGCCGTCGAACCGGTGGTGTTTGTCCCTCTCGATTATTTTGAACTTGATTCGGTAACCGCCCCATTTGGGGTTGTCTGCAGCCGGTATTAGAGGCCTCGGCCCAAACTCGTAGTCGAAAACAACAAATCCAGCAGCATCAAAGCGATCGGTCAGCGCTCGGGCAATCCTTTTTGCCACATCCTCAGTGTCCTCAAACTCCCCTTCGATTGAGAAGTCCACATCTAGTGAGCCTCTCGCTCCGTATCTATAGACGAGACTTATAGCATTTCCACCCTTGAGGACGAGCTTTCGGAAAAGCACGTCATCCGAGAACATCGCGATGATGACCAAACGGCGAATGCCTGCTAGGTCCACGAACAGCACTATATACGACTGCCAGCCAGCAGGTGTGCGAATGGTGTCACAGTTGCCTCAAATCGGAAATACGGCCCGTGCCACAACGAAGATTGAAGCAAAGTGCAGAAGCTTATCCAGCAATTTGAAATCGAATCGAGCGGCCTCTGAGAGCGCTAACCCAATCAGGCGCGCAATCGAAAAGACTGGACTTGAGATGCCAGATGTACGGCGTGCGCCCGTGCGACCTAAAGACATTCATACATACGTAAACTAAAGCGACAAAGGCGCCGGGCATGTGCCAAGGCTGGTCACGTCAGCGCCTTAAGGGATTCAACAGGTATCACTCCGTAGTCCACAGTGTTGGTAATGTTCTCGAATTTATCAGCGCCCGTGGCTGCAACACCAATTACTCGGTTTCGAGAATCGAGCAGGTTTCCGGTGTTTTTGGGGGTGGAGCCGATTTTCCCGTCGCCACATCCTACCCGTCAAACAAAAGACCCCTTTCGGAACCAGCCCTAGAATGCCGAACCAGATTCGTGAACCTGCAATCCATTTTGCAATCCGTTTGTCTTCCTACCGCTGCTTTCCAGGTATTTAGGTGCCATCCGTGGCCCTGCATGTCGTTGAATTTACGTTCTCGTGCGGATTCGATTCCTTCCGCGCTCACCAACTTTTCAGTAGTTTGCGAAGCTTCACCTGCTGTTTCACCTGCCGTTCAATGCTAACCGTGTGACTTTTCTGCTGGCTACGGTCACCTCATCCGTAACGATGTCACCGTACACGTTCATGGTGGTGCGAATGTCCGCGTGCCGCATCAGCTTTTGCTGCATGGCTATCGGAGTTCCCACAGCGTCCAGCCATGACCGATACGTGTGACGCAACGAGTGAGTACCGAGTCTGCCAATTCCAGCTTTAGCGCCTGCCTTCTGATACATGCGCCAAGCCTTATCGTAGGACCACGGCAACCGTCCAAGCTGTGCCGGGGAAGCGAACATCCAATCATCCGTGCCGGAGAATTGAGTTGTCTGCTTCCAGTGTTTCAGCGTGAACAACATCGCGTCGTCAATGTGAAGGGAGCGCCGTGACTCTGCTGTCTTCACATCATCTACTACCTGACAGACGATGCCGCGTTCCACCCTGAGCTTGCCTTCTAGCCAATGCGCTCAGTGCCGGACAGGACGTACCCTTTGATGCGTCCCTCTCTGGCCCACAGGAGGAGCGTTCGGGGCTCGACTTTTAGATAGCTCGCGGCCTCCCTGGCCGTGAGCCATTTTGAGTGTTGGCCGATCATTGCGCTAGCACCCGTAAAATCTACTTTCCTGAACTTTCATCGCCCGCTCCACTGCGGGGCTGCATTCGCCCTATCCCCAGCTATTTTTTCCTCAGCGCGGCGCTCTGCGACTTCGCCGCAGCCGCATGATCGACACCGGGCTTCACCTGGCCCGCCCGTGCCTGCGCACGCTCGGCGACTTTACCAATCGATTCCAAGAGCCCCTGAATATGATCGATCGCGGTGAGCCACTGGTAAGCTTTTCGGCCCCCTTTCCGCAGAACCACCTTGACCTGCTGGCCCTTCACCAGGCGCTGGAGCACAACATGAATGGAAGACAGGGGACTGGAATAGTGGGAGAAATCAAACCCTTGGGCTTCCATTCTCTGTTTGAGTTCACTCGTGCTCAACGGGACAAAAGCCTCTTCCAAAGTGACCCGAGCCAGCTCGGTCAGACCCGTCGTCAATTCCACCTTGGTAGCGCGTTCCTTGGCGGCTCGATCGCCGAGTTCTCGGCACAACCCCTCCAAATGGCTGATGAGGGGTGGCAACCGAGCCATCTTTTCATCAATCTTCTGTCGTTGCCTCAGCAAGTCGGCCAGCTCTCGTTTGCGGGCCTGCAGGTCCCGGCGATAGGTGGTTAAGTTCATAGCGCATACTATACACTAAGTATGTATATGTGTACAATACTATATGTTTCCATATTTGTATATTTGCTGGCACGAATCGTAACGCTCATTCCCCGTTAAGCGGCTCGGAAACGAACGTTCGTGCTTATCCGCCGTTCTAGGAGGCTGATTGACCGGTAACAGTGCTACGAGCCAGAGAATCCGCGGCAAAGGGTCAAAGACTCGGGAGGAGATAATCGCCCGAGCCCTCAACATGGCTGCACGTGAGGGACTGGGGGCGCTCTCGATCGGAGGTCTGGCCAAAAAACTCAAGATGAGCAAGAGCGGCCTGTTCGCCCACTGATTTTGGCATTCTAACGTG
>PLIC01000107.1 GCA_003139995.1 Candidatus Acidiflorens stordalenmirensis
CCATTTCAGAAAACGCTCTAGAAGAGCTAAGCAGTGGCCAAGCAGTCCACCTAATGCTGGACACTCCCGAGACTTCTATCGGATATCCGAGCCCGGTTTCGATCCAGTAGCAGCCGAGAAATTCTATTCAAAGATAGAGGGCGAGATTGCGCCTCTACTAAGAAATCTGAACCAAGAAAAGAGATCTCCCGCCAAGGATGAAATGGAGAGCCTATGTATATTCATGGCCCTTCAGTGGTCTCGAGTGCCTGCCTTTCGTCCAAAGGTGCTTGACGTTGCCTACAAGATCAATCGAGCGAACATGGCAAGAGCTCTCAGGAACCCAGCTTCCTGGAGGAGAGTGCTTAAGAGGCTGAACGTACCATTCGACAGTCCCGAAGCTGATTACGACAGGATGCGTGAGTTTGTGGAGTCTGAACAGTATTCCCTATCCGGCGACAATGAATGGTACATACAGCAAGGAATTGAAAGCGCAACCACGATCGCCCCTTCACTCCAGAAGAGGCACTGGCACGCATATGTCAGTCAGAAAGGGAGTTTTATCGCCTCCGACAATCCGGTTGTGCTTGACGGGGGAAAAAAGGAGATGGTGGGTTTTGCAAATGCTGAGGTAGTCGTCTATCCGTTGAACCGTCACGTCGTGCTATGTGGAGCTAGATTGGATGTGACGCCTGTCACCTTGAGTGAGATACTAATCGCCCGTTTGAATACTCTGATGATGCTTACAGCCCATGAGCAGGTGTTCTCTTGGAAGTCCGATTTCTGTTGGCTAGACCATTCTGAACACTATCAGACCGACTGGAGGCTGTTCGAGAAAGACAGATTTCCGATTTAGGTGCTGGGTGCCTCACATGTCAGGTCCTGTGCGAACATGTGGGTTTGCGATTATCAAGTCCAGGCCGCTAATCCCCCGCCGCAATTTCCTTCCGCCGCGGCCTTCCGCCCTTCAACCCATTCGCGCGCGCCGCTGCCTTCTTCGCCCGGCTGCGTGACTTCCCTCCAGCTTCGCCCATCCGAGCCGCCATCCATTTCCGCGATCCCAGGAATCCTTCCAGCAGGGCCGGCACATAAAAATCCGCATCGAGCCGTGGAAAATGAATGCCGAAACCCGACGGGCTCAGCTCGATCTCTGCGAGGTCCGCCGCCTTCGCGTGCTGCAGTCCCTGCGCGTCGCTCGGCCGGAAACTTACGGCTAACTTGGAACTGAGTTCAACCACGACCCGATCGTGCGCACGGTCGTAATGCGCGGAGACCGCGCGGGGAAACTTCTCTTGTAATTTCCCCGCCCGTTCCATCGCCGCCTCGAAGTCCTCCATCCGCACGCCCTTAGCCATGAATCCTCTCCCATGCCTCGCAAAGGCTTCCCAAATTACCCGTCAGTTCTTGTTGAATGCGTCCGAGTTCGCGCAGGGAAAACCCGTAGTTCTCCCGAAGCTCCACTGGACCGGATGAACAGTTCAGATTGAAAATGGCCTCGTGCCCCTTTCCCACGACATGAACGTGTGGCGGACGATGATCGTTCGGATAAACGACCACTCGGAGCCCGCCAAATCTCAGAACTGACGGCACAAGGATATTCTAGCATACTTCCTAAGCGCTTGGGTTATTATCATGCCGCGAGGTCACCTGCTCCAGTCCTCCACCTTCAACCCCTTCACCCGCCGAAAGACACGATCATTTGTCACCAGCGTGGCCCCCACGGCCACCGCCTGCGCCGCGATCATCAAGTCCAGGTTGCCCATCGGCTCCCCTTCCTTTTCCAGACTCGCCCGAATGCGCGCATACTGCTGCGCCGCCTCTGAGTTCCACGGCAGCACCTCGACCCGCAGCAGAAATTCCTCCACCACACGTTTCAGCGTCGCCGCCTCGGGACGCCTCGCAACGCCAAAGCGCAATTCGGCCTCGGTGACGACCGAGATTCCGACTTCAGCCATGGGAACTTTCAGCAGCCGCTCGCGCACCCGAGGAAAGTTTCCTTTGATGACGTAGCTGGCGCTGTTGGTATCGAGAAGATAGCGGACAGCCATTTAGAACAACTCGCGTTTTTGCGGAGGCGCATCTATGCGATCCGAGAGAAAGTCGTCGGGCACGTCGATGGTCTTCAGGAACGCGAAGAAGTCCTTCCATGACTCCGGACGCCGCGACAGGATCACGTCGCCCGTCGAAGGGTCTCTCCGCACAAAGACCTCCGATCCCTCAAAGCGATACTCGGAAGGCAAGCGGACGGCTTGGCTCCGCCCGTTACGAAACAGTTTGGCGGTTCGCGGCATGGTATCTATTGTGGTATATACCAATGCTCTTGTCAAGTGGCCCGCCCAAAATTCACCTGAATAGCTTCCTGTTGCAAAAAAGACACACTTTGATTCCCAAAGGCCGATTGACCAAAAAGATCGAATTGTGTTTAACTGCACTCAATCGGGGCTGGCTCAACCTGGCTCAACGCGGTAGCTTGGGAACTCGTACCAAAAATCCTGGGGCGTGAGACCGAGGTGACGTCATGAAGTCCAGCTCGTATGCAGTCCTTGCTGCATCCCTTCTAGCTTTGACCCTGAGTGCCAGTGCGCGGGAAATGGTCCTGCCCGCCGGTACCCTTCTGCAGTGCACCATGAATGAACCGAACTTTTCTTCTTCGACCGTCGCGGTCGGGGATCCCGTGCTCTGTCATCTGCACTCGGTGACCGAATTCGGCCAGCAGACGTTTCCGCGCGGAAGCTATCTGGTCGGCCATTTGGAGTCGGCCCAAGATCCCGGACATTTCTGGGGCAAGGGCTATATGAAGCTGATGTTCGATCGCATCGGATTGCCGAACGGCGATATGCCTTTGGATGCGAAGGTGATCGCGACGCGCGGCTACAAGGTCGATAAAGAAGGCGACATCCGGGGCAAAGGGCATGCCAGGCGCGACGTTGTCGAATGGATGCTGCCGCCGCTCTGGCCATGGAAGGTGATCATGCTGCCGGCGCGTGGGCCGCGTCCCACGCTCAAGGGCGAGAGTATGCTCACGCTGCGCCTGATGGATGATGTGCAGATACCGCAGGTCTCGGCGACCAACGGACCGGATTGGCATTTCTTTGGCGGTCCGCGCCCGCAGAACGACTCGTATTATCAGGGCTCGGCCTACGTGCCAAGGAATAATGCGAACAATGCCGCTTCTGAGCTAGCCGTGCGCGAGGTCACACCCGCACCGAGCGAACAGCCAATAGCTGAAGAAATTCCGCAGATCACCTACGCCAGCTACATTTCGACGGATGCCGTCGGCGGCGGTGGCGCGGCAGCGGGAGTGCCGGTGTTTATCCTGAAGACCGGCATGGTTCTGGCGGTGGGTAATTACACCTATCAGGAAGGCCGCATCAGTTACGAGCTGGCCAGTGGCGGAAACGGCGTGATCAGCACCGATGAGGTCGATTGGACGACGACCACGCGCGTGAACAGCCAGCGTGGCGTGCGGGTAATGCTGCGCGGTGGACACCCGAGCGCCGGGACGGCGGGATTCTAGAGAGCTGTCAGCTATCAGCCTGGCAGCGCGGCGATGCCGAGACGCGGCAAGCCGCGTCTCTACAGGAGATCTCGGCGCGGTGGTACTCAGTTACCTTCGGTCCGCCGCCGCCCGACTTCTGTACCCTACACGCCTTAGCCCGAATGCGTCAGGATAGTAGCTGTACCCCGGAAACCTCCCTCCTTGCCGGGCCTGACGGCGCATGTTCAATTCCGATAGTGCGGAAAATGGCGGGGAAAGCGAAGTGGTGGAAACCTGGCGCCGCTTTGTGCAGGGGCTGCTGGGCGTGCTGGCGCTGGTCGGCGCCTTGGCGATGGCGCACTACTACGCTCCACCGGAAACTGCCGGCCTCGAGCAGCAGGTGCGCCAACTCTCGCACCAGGTGGCGGATCTCGAACGGCAGCAATCGTTTTCGGCGGGGCCCGTGGATGACGCCCGAGAGTCGGTCGCTTATATCTATGGGATTTATCACGTGTCCGGCCGTGTGCGAAGTCTTCGCGCTCGCGTGGCGGGGACGGGGTTTGTAGTGGCTCCGGGACTGCTGGCCACGAATCGCCATGTCGCCGAGCCCTGGTACGGCGACCGGGAAGTCGCAGTCGCATTGCGGCAGGGCGGATCGCCGGTGCTGGAAAAGCTGGTGGCATATTTCCCGGGTTCGCCGCTTCCGGTGAAGCTGGAGACAACGGCAGTGGCCAAACATGGCGATCTAGCCGTGCTGCGCCTCGAAACCACCGCTTTCACGAAGAAACTTCGCCCGCTGACCCTGTCCGAGACGCTGCCGCATGTGGGCGAGCCGGTGAGCGTGCTGGCTTATCCGATGGGAGTGACGGGCATGGTGGCAAAGTCTCCCGCAGTTGTGTACGAGCGGCTTTCGTCGCATCCGGACGATGCCGACACGGCGGGCGAGTTGGCGGCGCTATCGCTGATCAGGCCATCGGCGACCTACGGGCACATCGGCGATGTAACCGGCGACAAGTTGATCTATGACGCGCCCACGGCGCGTGGCGGCAGCGGCGGACCGGTGCTGAACCTGCGCGGCGAAGTCGTGGGCATCAACTCCGCCTACATTGACGGCTTCTCCGGGGGAACGCTGGGGATCACCGCCGCTGAGTTGCGTCCGCTGATGGAAACCGCAAAGCGCGTAGCTTTGGAGACGCCCTCTGTCGACCACTGAAAGTCTACTGAAGAATCAGTTCCCGGTTCTGAGTTCTCAGTTAAAACGAATCGGCTCTCCACTGAGAACTTAGAACCGGGAACTGAGAACCTCTTGTCGAACTACCCCGGTAGAAGTTCCATCCCGAATGTTGCAATTTCTTGCGCAGGCGCCTTTGCTGCCTTCCGTTCGAAACCCCTTCCCGCGCAGACAAAGTGCCGTGGATTCAGGTACATTTGTAACCTGAGGAGCCATTCTTTTCCCCGCATAAAACCTAAGTAATCTTGACTTCCTGTCCGAATTGTCCCTACGATTGTCCTAATCTCCTCGGACAGGAGAACCATGACATTCACAATTTTTCGGCGTCACAACAGGGAAACCTGCGACAGCAGGAACCGCTACGACCCGCGATGCGGGTGCCCGTTGCATGTGCAATTCGTGTGGAAAAACGGAGATGCAGTGTTCGAGGGCAAGAAACTCACTTACCAAAACAAGTGGTCTTTGGGCACCCGAAGCTGGTCTGAGGCGCAGTCCAAGACCAAGGAGTTGGAGAAACGGCTGAAGGATTTCGCCGAAGGAAAAGTAGTGCCAAAAGGCTTGGCGGTCGAGGCGGCGATTCAGGAATGGTACGAATTCCGTGAGCAGAACAAACTCGACAACACCAAGGCGAAGCTTATGGGGCGCAAGCTCACCGACTGGTGCGAGGCGAATGGCGTGCTCATGCTGTCGGCTCTCACTACCGACCGGGTCATGAAATGGCGGCTCACACTCCCGTTCCGTACCGGGGACAGTTCCAGCCTGAAAGTCCACTGGTCTGTCATCAACGGGTTTTTCAACTGGTGTGAGGGGATGGGCTACGTGGACAAAAGCCCGGCACCCAACCCGAAACAGTTCCCGCAGTTCGCCATCACCTACGACAAGCCCGAAGTTGTCCCGCCGACCAAGAAGCAAATTGAAAAAGTCCTAGCCACGGCTACCGGGCGAGTCAAGCTGCTTGCTCAACTGATGCGTGAGACGGGGATGGCTCTGGTGGACGCTCAAAAGTTCGATCCAGCAAATCTGGAGGACGGCACGCTGATCCGCAACAACCGCCACAAGACGCACGAGCGGTTCCGTGTTCGCATCTCGTCCTCGTTGGCGAAGCAGCTTGAGGCTCTAGGTTCCCCCGCTTTCCCCGGCACGTATCGGGAATGGCGTGAACGACTCTACAAAGTCTTCCGTGAAGCTGGTGTGAAGATGACACCGCACGGCTTCCGTCACTTCCGCATCAGCGAGTGGTTGGCGCAAGGCGTGTCAGTGGCGGACGTGAGCAAGTGGGTCGGTACGTCAGAGGAGGAAATCCGCAAGACATACGAACACTGGATTAAGGAAGCAGAAGACCGTCTCGACGAAGTGCAGAAGCAAGCGTGGCTGGCGCAAGGGCTGGACGAGAACGGCAATAAAAAGCCGGTGAACTGAAGCCCACTTGAATGCGTTCGTATCCCCGCGCTCTTCGCTTCTCTCTGTCCGCCTTGGCAATTGCCCCCGTGCTCAGCCGTTCACGACTGCCGATCCCCGCTCGAAATCCCAGCGATACCGTCCGCCCGTTGTCGCCCCACAACCCCGATCAGAGAGCCCATTCTGCGGGGCATCGGCTGTTGGTAGGTCTAAGCCCCAATCAGGCGTCTCAAGCCCTGTCAGCAGCCTTTGTAACCAGTCTGGCGGGCACATCCTCGTCGGGTGTCGTCCGTTGAATGCACCGCTCGCAGGCCGAAACCGCGGTCTCCATACCACTATAGCGAACAAAAAGCGAACCTGCTAAACTCGTATTCGGAACCTCACGGCAATGTGTCGTGAGGTTCCACTCTCATCACGGTCTGGTGCGAAACTGACCGCCGCAGCGTCCAGAGCCTTGAGCACTGCTTCCTTGTCTGCCGCCTGCTCCTGCGCCTCCGCCAGCACGTCGCCCGTGTTGCAGTTCACTGCCTTCAGGCCAATCACGTACTGGCTGCCCAGCCCCGCAATCGAGCCGGTCAGCATCGCCTTGCTGCCCGTGCGCTGGCAGACCTCGCGTGTGAGGTTCGCCGTTAGGCGGTCCTCGGGTGAACGGCCCATTAGCTTCAAGGTCTCGTTCACCCTGCGCTCGGACACCAGAGCAAGAAAGGGCGATTGCTCAAGCTGTACCGAGAGTCCCTGCTTCAGCGTGTCATCGAACACCGGATCGCCCGTCTTGTTGTCGAAATCAGACAGGACAATGGTGTCTTTGTCGGTCAGGCGCTTGCTTTGCTGATGCGAGCGATAGTAAAGCCCGCCCGCGATGAGCAAGGCGACAAGCAGGACGGGAACCGCAATCTTCCAGAGCTTCGCAAAGCGGGCCGTAGGAGCTTCTGCTGCCGCACTCCGTCCGCTCTCGGAGTCCCGCTTCAACCGTTGCAAATCCGTTCGCATCTCCGCCGCGCTCTGATAGCGCAGGGTGCGGTCTTTCTCCAATGCCTTGTTGATGATCTCTTCCAGCTTGGGCGGCACGTCGGGATTCAGCCGCACGGCAGCAACCGGTGCCCGGTTCAGGATCGCATCGAAGATCGTTGCTGTACTGTCCCCACGAAAAGGCAACTGCCCGGTGGCCATCTCATAGAGAACAGTTCCGAACGAGAACAAATCCGTTCGTGCATCTAATTCCTTCGCCCGTACTTGCTCCGGCGACATGTACGTCACCGTCCCCAGCGTTGTGCCCTTGCTCGTCAAGTCCGTGCTGACCGAAGCCGTTTGCGCGGAGGCGTCACCTGCCTCGGTCTTTGAACTGGCGTTTATTTTGGCCAGCCCGAAATCCAGAATCTTGGCGTGCCCACGCTCGGTGATGAAAATGTTCGCGGGCTTGATGTCGCGGTGGACGATCCCCTTGGAGTGCGCGGCGTCGAGTGCGTCCGCGATCTCGATTCCGAGCGACAACAAGGTTTCAATTTCCAGCGGACGACCTGCAATGCGGTGCTTCAGCGTCAGCCCGTCCAGAAACTCCATGACGATGAACGCTTCGCCGTGCTGGTCGTCAATTTCGTGGATCGTGCAGATGTTGGGATGGTTCAGGGCAGAAGCGGCCTTGGCTTCGCGCTGGAAGCGGCTGAGAGCGTGCGGGTCTTTGGCCACTTCATCCGGTAGGAACTTGAGGGCAACAAATCGGCCTAACTTGATGTCCTCGGCCTTGTACACCACACCCATCCCGCCGCCACCGAGCTTCTCGACGATTCGGTAGTGCGAAATGGTTTGCCCGATCACTGGCGCGAATCTTACGTCTGCGAAACGGGCAAGTCAATGAAGGCCATGGAGTTGGTGGTGGCTCAAGAGGATTGCTGTTGTAATATCGCTATTACACCAGTAATCCTAACAAC
>PLIC01000252.1 GCA_003139995.1 Candidatus Acidiflorens stordalenmirensis
CATATCATGTGCTAACGACAGCTACCATTTTTACCACCGGCCAGATTCCTTGATCGCTGTCGCAAACGCGATTTTACTCATTGACCAAGTCACCGTTCCCAGAATCAGGTAATGAGAACGCCGGCTCAGAGCCGCGAGGCTTTTGCGCGCTTGGGTTCGGCTAGGCGGAGTGGGGCTGTGGACGCCAGTTCTACGCGGTTCCTTCCTTTATTCTTGGCGCGGTAGAGAGCCTGATCGGCTGCCTGGATCACCTGCTCGGGCTGGCGATTGCGGGTGCTTGGCTCGGCCACGCCGATGCTGACCGTCACTGATAGATGATCGGATAAACGATCGGGCGGCTGGCTGGCAGGCTGCGGGAAAAGGTCATCTTGTTCAGTCGGTTGCGCCTCGGCGGCTGAAGCCGCCTCTGATTTTGCGGGGGTTACGGCGCGGCTGAATCCGCGTCCCTTCAAAGCAAAGTCAACGCCCTTCAAAACAAAGTCAGGATCCGCGCTTTTTTGCGGCTGGTTAGGACTCGCGGCGGCGATCTTCTTTTTTGCGGACTCTTTTACTGACTTTCTTTTTACGGACCTTCTTGCGGACATTCTGCGATCCGGCTCATCGCGTGGGTCGCTTCTTCGCTCGGCTCTTTCCTCGGCAATTCTCTCCGCTCTTCTATCGGCACCACGCACATGAAACGTGGATTTCTCAACGATCAGGCGCAGCGCGTCGAGATGCTCGAACGCTTCTTTGGCAGAGGTGTTGCAAAAGACGATGGCGAACTCTTCGCCTCCGCAGCGGAAGGCTTGGCCGTCGCCACCGACCTGCGACAGCCGCTTGGCCACCATGCATAGGACCTGGTCGCCAACGTCGTGTCCATAGGTGTCGTTGAACTTTTTGAAATGGTCGATGTCGACGATGGCGATGGCGTATTGCTGGTCGAGCGAAAGCAGGGACTCGTTGAAGGCGCGGCGCCCGCGAATGCCGGTGAGTTCGTCGTGATAGGCGAGCACGTAGGAAGTCTCGATCAGCGAAGCGGCGAGAATCAGGGCGGCGGTGGCGACATAGGCGTCCGACATCTTGCCCGTCGGGGCGAATTGCAGCCACATGAAAACCGCTGCCATGGACCACGCGAAGCCGGGTTCGATCGGCTTGCGAGTTTGAAAAAAACGCCGGACGAAGACTGCGATGGCGGCCACAAAAGTCAATAGAAGTGGAATCCAGAGCGGGATCGCGGCCTCGCCGGGATGCGGATTGGCCGGACTATTTTCCGGACGGCAGAGCACGGCGAAGACAACCGATTCGAGGAAGAGCAATCCGAAGCGGGGCGCGATTCCGGCAATGGTCAGGCCGCGCTCGCGCATCGAGGCGAACACAACGAAGTTCAGCGGGACCAGCAGGGCGGCGAGCGCGACGGCGGTGCGGCCGGGCCCGGTGTGAACGGATCCAGTTTGAACCTGGCCAGCGGCGAAGAAGTCTACCGCGCGATGCGCTAGCAGCAGAACCAGCAAGGAAAACAGAACGCGGCTGGAATTGAAACGCCAGGCAAGAAGCAATCCGGCGGCGAACACGGCGACGTAATAGAAGGCCAGCGAGGGTGCAACTTGGACGAACAGAGAACTACTGACGAGCGCCGCCGCCAGCGCCAATAACAAGCCGCCGGGCACCAGCCACGCCTTCCATGTTCTCCCGTTCACTTCTTCAGAATACGGCAGCCGGGGCCGGGAGGCGATTATGTTTCGGGCACGGGCCGGGGCGGGGCGGCGCTGCGCTTGCGGAAAAAGTGCTTCTTGGGCCGCAGTCTGATCGCAGCGGCTAAAGCCGTCGATGAAAATAAGCCGGTTATCGCAGCGGTAAACCGCTGCGCCACCCAAAATCAAATGAACATCGAGTTTTTTCGCAAGCTGTACTGCGCAGACTGGGAGGAGTGGTAGTCTTCCTTGTTCATCTTCGTTCATCTTTCGCATCCATGGCTCGCGCATCGCATTCCGCGCTTCATTCCGAACGCCGACCAGGACCAACGTCGGAGTCAAAGGCCGCGGACAAGAGTGTCCGCGCCACACGGGCGTTTACGTGCATCGCAATCGACACCGGAGGCACGTTCACCGATTGCGTTTGGATGGAGGGCGGTGCTCTCAAAACTCTGAAGGTGTTCTCGACGCCGGATGATCCATCGCGGGCAATTGCCGAAGCTCTGAGAAGAATTGGCGAAGCTGCGGCAAAGCTTGGCAAAGCTGGAACAAAGACTGGCGGAGCGGCCCTCGCTTTGCTGCACGGCACGACCGTCGGGACCAACGCTTTACTGCAAAGAAAAGGCGCTCACGTCGCGCTGATTACAACGTCGGGATTTGAAGACGTGATTGAGATTGGGCGACAGGCGCGTCCTCGCCTGTATGACTTTTTCTTTGATCGGATTGCGCCGCTCGTCCGCCGAGAACTGCGATTCGGCGTCAAGGAGAGGACGGATGCGGAGGGCCGGGTTTTGGAGCGGCCGACGGAAGCGGAGTTGACGCGACTGCGCGAGGCCTTGCGGCGAGGCGGTCCGGAGGCGATCGCCATTTCTTTGCTGTTCTCGTTCGCCAACACGGAGAACGAAGCTGCCGTAGCTGCGGCCGTGGCGGAACTCGGCAAGCCGCTCTCTGTGTCTCATCGGATTCTGCCGGAGTTCCGGGAATACGAGCGCACGAGCACGGTCGTGGTGAACGCGTACCTGCAGCCGCTTATGCAGACCTACATGGAAAGACTGGCGGAGCGCGCCAGGAACGCCGGAGATGGCTTCACAGCGGCGCTCCCAGGTCTCGAAAAGCGCGAGACCTGGGGCACCCGCGAACCGCGGATTTTCGTCATGCAATCGAGCGGCGGGATCACGGCGCTGGAATCGGCGGCGCGCGAACCGGTGCGCACAGTTTTGTCGGGCCCTGCCGGCGGACTGGTGGGCGCGGCGGCGATGGCAGGACGCAGCGGATTCCCGAAGATTCTCTCCTTCGACATGGGAGGGACTTCGACCGATGTGGCGGCAGTGCAGGGCGAGGTGCGAGCCGGCGGCCAATCGGAAGTGGCCGGGTTTCCGGTGGGAGTTCCCATGCTGGAGATTCACACCGTGGGCGCCGGGGGCGGGTCGCTCGCTCGCTTCGACGCCGGCGGCGCGCTGCGCGTGGGACCGGAATCGGCGGGCGCCGATCCGGGACCGATCTGCTACGGTCGCGGAACCGAACCCACGGTGACGGACGCCAACTTGCTGATGGGGCGCCTTCGCCCCAACCGTTTTCTGGGCGGCGAGTTCACGCTCGACGTCGAAAGAGCGCGGCGGGTTACATCGCAATGGCTGAAGAAACAGCGTTCGCACTTGAGCCTGGAACAATTCTCCGCCGGCGTCGTACGCGTGGTGAATGCGAACATGGAGCGGGCTTTGCGCGTCGTCTCCATCGAGCGAGGGTACGATCCGCGCGAATTTGCGCTGGTGGCGTTTGGCGGAGCGGGAGGTCTGCATGCCTGCGAACTGGCGGAAGCGCTGGCGATCCCGACGGTGATGATTCCGGCGCGGCCGGGCGCGCTTTCAGCGTTTGGAATTCTGGTCAGCGATGTGGTCAAAGATTACTCGCGGACGCTGCTCTGGCGGTTTTCCGATCGTTTACCGCAGGCGCAATTGCAGAAAGAATTTCGCAAGCTGGAGGCGGCGGCGCGGAAAGAATTCCGCGCGGAACGCTGGCGTGGCGCTCTCCAGTATGAAAGGAGCCTTGACCTGCGGTATTGCGGTCAGGGCTACGAACTCAACGTGCCCGCCACGGGGAACGTCGCCGCTCGCTTTCATGAAGAACATCAGCGCCGTTACGGGTATCACCACGCGGGACGGGAGATTGAACTGGTCACGCTGCGCGTGCGCGCCAGTTTGCGCACGCCGCAGCCGCAGTCACAGTCCCAATTCAAGGTTGCGCGGCAGCAAACGGCGCGCAAGCCGTCGCGTCGCGTGGCGCCGGTCGAACGCGCGTCCGTGTTCTTTCAGGACAAGATCGTGACCACGCCCGTGTTTGAACGTGGAGACCTTGTCGCCGGGCGACCGATGAGGGGACCGGCTGTGATCGCGGAGTACAGCGCGACCGCGGTGATTCCGCCGGGAAAAAGATTTTGGGTGGACGCGTCGGAAAACCTAGTGATAAAAATCCGGTGATTTAGGGGCTGTCTGATCAAGTCTTCGTCGGCAGGCCGGATGCTATGAAGGGAACGACCCTCGGCGGCTAAAGCCGCTTGTATGGCGGGTTCTAACGGCATGGCTGAAGCCATGCCCGTTCAAAGCTATATAGAAACGAACTTAATCAGAGGTTCCTTAGGTCAGGCGCTTAAAATCGGGTGATCGCGATCGAGCGGGCTCGAACGCGGATTACTCTTCGTCTGGCGCTTTCTTCTCCTCGATCGCCATGTCCTTCAATTCGGTGGACTCGAAAACGTCCCCACATTCCTGACATTTCACATATTCGGATTCTTCGTCGCGCGAGACGATCTGCACACGTGGATGCTTGCACTGCTCCGGGCTGACTTTCTTTTGGGAGGATTGCGACGGCTGGCTAGGCATCATAAACTTGCCGACTGTTCATCTCGCGATAGGGAATGTGCGTTTTGCCCTGAATTGGCGATATTTTGCGGCGGCTGGCTAAAGATGTCAAGTACCCATAGAACTCGTTGTCGTTAGCACATGATATGT
>PLIC01000059.1 GCA_003139995.1 Candidatus Acidiflorens stordalenmirensis
GGCATCACGCTGGTCTCGCTCTCGTCCTCGTATTACGAGGCGTTGGGTGAGAAACGTGCCCTAAGCCGGGACCTGGAGCGGCGCGCCGAGGTATTGGGCGAAAGCCTCGCGGGAAATGTGGAAACCGGCTTGGAGAAGGATTCGGTACAGGATTTGCAGCGCATCGTAGAGCACTTCGGGAACCGGGAGCATCTCTCCGGACTGGCGATCTACGGCCGGCAGGGCGATTTGCTGGCAGTTACACCGGAGCTGAAATCCACGCTGGCTACCGTTCCCCCCGTAATGTCTGAAGCCTTGCGTGAGAACCATGGAGCAGGCGCGTTCCAACGACTGGGCGGTGCCTCGTTGCACATCTATGCTCTACCTCTTCACCAGCACGACGAAGTCATCGGCAGCCTCGCGATTGTTCAGGATGCCGGCTATATTCGGGCGGAGAGCCTTCATATTTGGCGCGAAGCATTCCTGCGAGCGCTGGCACATGTGTTTCTCATCGTGCTGATCACGCTGTTGATTGTTCGCTGGAGTATTGCCGGACCCATTGCACGTACGGCGCAGTGGATGCGCGCTTTGCGGACGGGGCGAGTCTCTTCACGCCAGAACGCCAACGATCTGGATCTCTTCCGTCCCCTGGTGCGGGAGGTCGCCGCCTTCGCCGAAAGCCTTCACCAGGCGCGGTCGGCGGCCGAGACGGAGGCCCGCTTGCGGGAGACAGGTGAATCTCTGTGGACGGCCGACCGACTGGCCGTGCATGTGCGAAAACGCCTGGATAATGGGCGTCTTTTTGTGGTGTCGAATCGCGAGCCTTACGTGCACATGCGGCGCGGCAAATCAGTGGAAGTGATTGTGCCGCCCAGCGGGGTGGTCACTGCGATCGAGCCAATACTGCGCGCCTGTGACGGAACCTGGATTGCCCATGGCAATGGCGATGCCGACCTCGAAACGGTTGATGCGCACGACCGGCTGCGCGTGCCTCCGGACGATCCTCACTACAGCTTGCGCCGGGTCTGGCTGAACCAGGCGGAAGAAGAAGGCTACTACTACGGATTTGCCAACGAGGGAATCTGGCCTCTATGTCATATCGCGCACACCCGCCCGATCTTTCGCGCGGAGGACTGGAAATACTATCAGGCCGTAAACCTGAAGTTCGCCGAGGCGCTGCTCGAAGAGATGAGGGACGTGGAAAAGCCCATCGTGCTGGTGCAGGACTACCATTTCGCGCTGCTGCCCCGGCTGATTAAGGAAAAACGACCGGAGGCCAGGGTGGCAATCTTCTGGCACATCCCGTGGCCCACCCCGGAGGCATTTGACATCTCCCCGTGGCGGCGCGAACTTGTCGATGGTTTGCTCGGCGCCGATCTGATCGGGTTTCACATCCAGTCGCACTGCAATAACTTCCTGCATACGGTGGACCGGGTAGTGGAATCACGCGTCGATTGGGAACACTTTTCGGTAAGACGTCTGGATCATCTCACCCTGGTACAACCCTTCCCCATCAGTGTGGACCTCGCCGAGGTGCAACAGCCAGAGTCGACACCAGATTCCTACACCGAACGTTCCGCTTTGCTCAAGGCCTTGGGGGTGGAGGCTACCTTCATGGGTGTGGGGGTAGACCGCGTCGACTACACCAAAGGCATTTTGGAGCGCTTTCTGGCCATTGAGCGTTTTCTGGAGAAGTATCCTTCCTATCAGGGCCAGTTCACATTCGTGCAGATTGGCGCTCCCAGTCGCAGCCACCTCAAGCGCTATCACGATCTGATGGCGGAGGTGGAAGCGGAATCCAATCGTATCAACAGGCGGTTCCAGACGGAAAAATGGAAGCCCATCGTCTTTCTGAACCGGCAACATAACCACCAGGAGATTCAACGCTACTACCGCGCCGCTGACTTATGCCTGGTTACGTCGTTGCACGATGGCATGAATCTGGTGGCGAAAGAATTCGTGGCCGCCCGGCACGACGAAAGGGGCGTTTTAATCCTGAGTTGTTTCACCGGCGCCGCCCACGAGTTGCGCGATGCCCTGCAGATAAACCCCTACGATATCGACCAGACGGCGGAGGCGATTCGTTTCGCTCTTAACATGGAGCCGGAGGAAAAGGAATTACGTATGCGACACATGCGGAAGACGGTCAGGGAACACAACGTTTACCGCTGGGCAGGAAGCCTCATTGCGGAACTCTGCGAGCTGCGCCTGGACGCGTCGGACGAAAGCAAGGAGAAGCCCGGGGCGAGTACTGCTGCCTGGGGATGAGGAACATGGGGTTGTCCCGCACGGTCAATCCAATCGAAGTCGAGCAGTTCATGAACGCGGTGGCACAGTCGCCGGTTTCCGCGCTTCTGCTCGACTATGACGGTACTCTCGCGCCCTTCTGCCTCAATCGCCAGCAGGCTTTCCCCTATCCGGGAATGACCGAGCTTCTGCAGGAGATCATCGTCTGTGGCCGCACCCGTGTGGTCATTGTCACAGGTCGGAACGCCCACGAAGTGATCCCGCTACTTGCGATTCACCCCAGTATCGAGATCTGGGGATGCCATGGGTTGGAGCGGTTGAGACCGGATGGAACCCGCGAGACACCCCGCGTGGAAGAGCCTGCGCTGCGCGCACTGGCTGAGGCAGATCGTTGGTTAAGGTATCAGGGGCTGCACAACCGGGCTGAGTTCAAGACCGGCGCCGTCGCCATCCATTGGCGCGGGCTGGACGAAGCGACGGCGGCGGAAATCCGTGGCCAGGTTCTGCTAGGCTGGTTCCCAATTGCTCAAAGTACGCCGATGGAACTGCTGGAGTTCGATGGCGGTATTGAAATGCGTATGCCAGGTAGGGATAAAGGGGATGCAGTCCGCACCATTCTGCATGAAATCGGTCCGGAGGTTCCCGTCGCCTACCTGGGGGATGACTTGACCGACGAGCGGGCTTTCCTCGCTCTTGGTACCCTGGGCCTAAGCGTGCTGGTTCGCCCCGAATGGCGCGAAACTGCGGCCGCCCTGTGGATCACGCCGCCAGAAGGTTTACGGGAGTTTCTGACACGGTGGCTACAAGCCTGTCGTGAGGGGCATCATCGCGCAAGGACAGAGTGTTCTGCTCCCAAATGAGTGCGGGTTCGGACCAAGATGCAAGCGACGCGAATCTTGGGTAGTGTCTCAGTTTCACTGAGACACTACCGAATCTTGAGACAGACCCAAGAACCTCGGTTAGAAACCTACCCATTCCTAACGCCATCTGTCGAGATCAAGAAGGCCATCTTTATGGGGTTCCCACGGAAGCAATTCTGGACAGGTTTTCTATCGCCGCTGCCGTACAGACTCGGTGGCCACCACGCCTTCGAGGGGTCGCTAGCCCGAAGACAGACTTGACGCGGCCCACAAACGTTAGGGCCCTATCG
>PLIC01000165.1 GCA_003139995.1 Candidatus Acidiflorens stordalenmirensis
ACATTTAGCACGGCTCGATACGCAACCTTGACGGTCGTGTGGGCGGGTGTTAATTTCAAGCCACACGTGGCTATCCGGGAGACATCGTTCTGAGTCGACCAGAGAAGATGCGGAATTCGGCCGCCCCGGGCCCCGTAGACCTTCGTCGACGCGACTTTTTGATTCGGTGCTGCCAGGGCGCTTCGGCGGCGCTAATTCCTGCAGGTCTGCGCGGCCTCGGCTTGCCATCCCTCTACGGTTTTGACTCTGCAGACGCAGACTTATCGAGTCCTGAATTCCACCTCCATCCTCACTATCGGATGCCCCGTCCCATCGAGGCCTTGCTCCTTAAAACGCAGGCCGGCCTCGACGATTTTGTCAGCGAACAATACGCTGACCAGATTGCATTCATTCTGGCGCAGTGGAGTTCTGGACTGCTGCAATCTCCGCAAGATGTGGGAGCGATCGAGAGAGTTCTTCTGCCAAATTTCTTGGGATCCTCTCCACGGCCGGCTGAATCCCGCGTTGTGCGCGCCGGCCCAGCGATCGAGGTCCGCCACAATACATTCAGGTGGGAGACTGCACTTGGGCACGACGCATTTCTGCAGGAACTGCGGTCTGCCCTGAGTGGCTTTTCGAAGGTTCTTACGGCTGAATTTCAGGTGACGAGTATTGACGCTGGTTCCGTGCCGGCTGCGTCGCTATCTCCCGGTCAGCTGCAGACTCGCATTCGATATGAATTGGTCGCCACGGGCCACGGCTTTTATCGTGAACAACGCGTGGGGTACTGGCAGCTTACTTGGGAACGGTCTCGGTCGGGTGAGTTCCGCGTGCGAAACTGGCAGGCGCTGGATGAAACGCAGAGCCGCTCCATCGGTTCCGGTGGCCCCAGCTATGTTGACATCACGGTTGCGGCGCTCGGGGGCAATGCGTCCTATGCTTCGCAACTCCTGCATGGAACGGACTACTGGCGGACGGTGCTCGACGGCGCTTGCGGCATCGATATCTACGGCCACAACGGCGTTTCGATTGGCGACATCGACGGCGATGGATTTGACGACCTCTATGTGTGCCAACCGGGAGGCCTTCCGAACCGGCTCTATCGAAATCGAGGCGACGGAACGTTCGAGGACATCACGGAAGCGGCGGGCGTCGGCGTCATTGAAAACACAGCCTGCGCGCTTATTGTAGACGTCGACAACGACGGGCGGCAAGATTTGATCGTCGTGCGGGCAACCGGCCCAATGTTGTTCCTGAACGAAGGCGGCGGCAAGTTTCGCCAGAAGGCGAATGCGTTTCAATTCGCCAACCCGCCGCAAGGAACTTTTACGGGCGCGGCGGTGGCCGATTATGACCGCGACGGCTGGCTCGATATCTACTTCTGCCTCTACGTCTATTACCAGGGCACGGACCAGTATAAATATCCGTTACCTTATGACGACGCCGACAACGGGCCTCCCAATTTCATGATGCGCAACAACCGGGACGGCACGTTTCGCGACGTAACTGCCGAAACGGGTCTCCGCCAGAACAATACGCGCTACAGCTTTTCTTGCGGGTGGAGCGACTTCAACCGTGATGGGTGGCCCGATCTTTACGTGGTGAATGATTTCGGGCGCAAGAATCTTTACCGCAACAATGGCAACGGAACTTTTACTGACATCGCTGCGCAAGCGGGAGTGGAAGATGTCGGCGCGGGGATGAGCGTCTGCTGGTTTGACTATGACAATGACGGCGCGGAAGACCTCTACGTGGCGGACATGTGGACGGCGGCGGGCGAGCGCATTTCGATGCAGGATATGTTCAAGAAAGGCGCACCCGAGGAGACGCGAGCGCTCTATCACAGGCACGCCATGGGCAATTCGCTATTTCGAAATGGCGGCGGTGCTTTCGAAGACACAACGCGCGCTGCCGGTGTCGGAATCGGGCGCTGGGCGTGGTCGAGCCAGGCGTTAGATTTTGATCATGATGGTTTTCTCGATCTCTACATCGCCAACGGCATGGTTAGCGGCCCCTCGCGTGAAGACCTGAACAGCTTCTTCTGGCGGCAGGTGGTTGCCCTTTCGCCTGACGAGGCCAAGCCGTCTCACGACTACGAGCAGGGATGGAGCGCGATTAACGAGTTGATCCGGGCGGATGGCACTTGGAGCGGTTACGAGCGAAATATTTTCTACGCGAACAATGGCGATGGAACATTCTCCGATGTTTCGGGCGTGGTGGGGCTGGACTTTCTGGAAGACGGGCGCGCTTTTGCACTCGCGGATTTCGATCATGATGGCCGTCAGGAAGTGTTTCTGAAGAACCGCAACGGTCCGCAGTTGCGGCTTTTGAAAAACGTCATGGAGAACCTGCCTCCATCGATCGCCTTCCGCCTGCGCGGCACGAAGAGCAATCGTGACGCCATCGGCGCGGTGGTCACGGTAGAGAGTGAACTGGGCCGCCAGACCCGGTCGCTGCAGGCCGGGTCGGGATTTCTTTCGCAGCACAGCAAGGATATTTTCTTTGGCCTGGGAGCGGCGAAAGACCCGGTGCATGCTTCGATTCGCTGGCCGAGCGGACTGGTGCAGGAACTCCACGATCTGCCGATCAACCACCGCGTGTGGGTTGAAGAAGGATCCGAACCATCTCGAGTGGAGGCCTACAGAAGGCCTGCGGGGCCAGGCCAGCTTGGTGACGTTAAGCCAGTTGATGCCAAGCCACAGGAAATCGAGACACTGCCTACGACGGCTGAGACCTGGTTGCTGGCGCCGTTCGATGCGCCCGATTTTTCTCTTCCCGATTTCGGTGGGCAGATGCAGACTCTATCTTCGTTGCGCGGAAAACCGGTACTGCTTAACTTTTGCGCCGCCGGAGCAGAGCGATACAAGGAAGATTGGGCCGCTTTCAATCAGCGCCACGCAGCTTGGTCGGCTCAGGGTCTTCAACTGCTTGCGGTGAATCTGGGCGCCCCGGCCGATGCGGACATTGTCGGGACGCTGTTGCGGGAGCGGCGCCTTTCGTTCCCGATCTTGCGCGGTTCCGACGACGTGGCCGGCATCTACAACATCCTTTATGGTTACCTGTTTGATCGGCATCGCGATCTCACGCTTCCAATATCATTCCTGATCGACGCCAAAGGAGAGATCGTCAAGGTATATCAAGGGCCAGTGGACCCGGAGCACGTGGGATACGATTTCCGGCACATTCCCCAAACCAATGCGGAACGGTTAGCCAGAGCACTTCCCTTTCCAGGCATGACGGACGCGATCGACTTTGGACGCAACTATCTTTCCTACGGTTCGGTGTTTTTTCAGCGCGGTTATATGGATCAGGCCGAAGCTTCGTTCCAGAGTGCCTTGCGCGACGATCCTGCAAGCGCCGAGGCTCTCTATGGCATCGGAAGCGTGTATCTGAACCAGCAGAAGACTGCGGAGGCCCGGGAGAGCTTTGAGCGCGCGCTCAAACTTCGCGCGAGTTATCCCGACACATTGGCAAATTCGTGGAACAACCTCGGCTTGCTCGCCGCGCGGGAGGGGCGTACGGGCGAAGCCGTCGGCTACTTTCAAAAGGCGCTCAAGCTAAGCCCCGATCATATGATAGCGCTCGACAACCTGGGCGGCGCCTATCGCGAGCAGAAGCGATGGGATGACGCTCGCAAGACTTATGAGCGTGCGCTGGAAGTGAACCCCAACAATGCTGAGGCGAACTACGGTCTGGGGATGGTGTTTGCGCAAAATGACGACACCGCGCGAGCGTTCGATTCTCTGCAAAGGGCGCTGAAACTGCGTCCGGTTTACCCCGAGGCACTAAACAATCTCGGGATTCTTTATTTGCGCACGCAGCGGCGAGATGAGGCGGTGGCAAGCTTTGAGGAGTGTATGCGCGTGGCGCCTGCGTTCGATCAGTCTTACTTGAACCTGGCCCGCGTTTACGCCATAGAGGGCACGCCGGAAAAAGCTCGGGCCGTGCTACTCGAACTGCTCAAGCAACATCCAGGGCATGAGTTGGCGCAGAGGATGATAGAGCAGTTAGGTCCATAGGCAGTTACTAAGGCGTCGACGGGTTGCCCGGCTGCGGCGTCGGTACGGTCAATAACTCCACGAACAGTCTGTAAAATCTGTCGATATCCAAGTCGAGCTGCACTTCCACAGACTGGACATTACGCTTGGGCTTATCGCGATCTGTCCAGGTGAGGGTATCTCCGTAACCGGCGCCGCGATCCAGGTTTACGTCCATGTAACGGTTTTCTTTCTTCGTAATCAGGCTTGGGTCAAGCCATGCCGTCGACGCGAGTTCGTCCCACAGATAGTTATAGGAGCCATGCAGGCGCGCATACTTGCCGATGTATTGCGCTGCTGGCGAGTTACCGGCCTTGACCTTGTCGATCAGTTCATTGGTCATTCTTGTTTTCACGGAAATATCGACTGGGGTGCAGACAATCTTTTTCCAAGGCGCCCGCAGCACAATGTGAGCCGCTTCCGGATCGAACCAGAGGTTGAATTCGCGGCGGGGCGTGTTTGTGAATTCGGGATCTTCGGTCTGCGGGCTCATGCTGGCACCCATGAACACCAACCCCTTGGCCAGGCTGGCAAATTCCGGATCGATGGAGATCGCGAGCGCCAGGTTTGTCATGGGACCGCCCTCATAGATCGTGACTTCGTGCGGATACTTACGGACCATGCGTACCAGAAAGTGGGCAGCGTTTTCGGCGGCTGCCTTGGTGGTAGGCTTCCCTTCCGGCATTGCACCCAGTTCCCTGGGCGCGTGATACACGCGCGGAGTCCACGCTCCAAGCCAGGCGACGTAGCCATAGCGCTGTTCCCACTGCTCCGTCTCTTCTTTTGTTCTGACCAGTGGATACTCGGCTCCGGGCACAACGGGAATATCGGTTCGTCCGATGAGCTCGAGCATGCGCAGGGTGTGCGCGACTTCTTCGGTGAGCCACGCATCACCCGTCACTACCGTGATGCCTAGGACTTCCGTCTGCGGCGATTGGATGAGCAGCAGTATCGCTTGCTGATCGGTGCCGGCGGGTCCGGCCGCGTCCTGATCAATGATGATCTTGCGCTTGTCCTGGCTTTGGGACGCCAGACATGTCATTAGAACCACAGTTGCAACCGCGATAAAACCTGGGAACCGGCCCAGTTTCATATGCACCTCGGAACTTTCGGACCTTTCGCTAAGAATATTACTTGCCTCTCGATTCCACGCTGCTCCTTGGGGGGCGTGCCATTGTAAAGCCTATCTACGAGACGCTACCAATTTTTTCATGACGTTGCATGAATTGCAGATGAGAGCAGCGACGAATAGAATTGCGAGAAATGACCACAGCTAATCCTGTGTCGATTTTGGAGCTGTCACATTCTGCCTCTCTCTAGGAGCCGATCTCTCGTGACCACCGGCCACTTCGGACGAACTGGAGCCGATGTCGCCGTTTGCCTTCTAGCGGTGATCGCGGTTCTCACTCCGGCTCGATCACAGTCTCAAGAACCGGCGGCCGGACTCATATTGCACGGTACGGTCCAGGGGTATGTGCGCGATTCCAGTGGCAGGCCAGTGGCGAACGCGACCGTCTTCCTACAACTTGCGACTGGGACACAGACTACCGCCGCGGACACTCAAATTACGCATACGGATTCGGAAGGAGTATATCGCTTCGCGGGGCTTCGCGAGGGCACGTATACGCTGCGCGCGGAAATGAACGGATATGGCGGGACTATCGGCAGCCCCTTGAGTCTTGCAAAAGAGACAAAGAAGGTCGATCTCGTTCTCCTTTCTCCAAAAGCCTCTCCACCGCAAAACGGCGCTTCACGAACAGCGACGACAGGAAAGCCGAGCGCGCAAACGCCCGAGTTTTTTGATGAGCCTCAGTTCACCGTGGCGGGCGTGACCCAGGCCACGAATTCGGGCGGACACGGTTCCGACATCGTGCTGCGAACCACCGAAGCGCTCGCCAAGGCGACGGTCTCATTGAGCAAGGAACCGAGCGGCGGATCGAACGCGCCGACCTCCGCCGCATCCGAGAGTTCTTTGCGCGACGCAGTGGCGCGCAATCCCAAGGATCCTGCAGTTCATCATCTGCTCGGCGATGTCGAAGAGAAGCTAGGTAATCCGCTGGAGGCGGTTCGGGAGTACCAGCGCGCGGCGGAACTTGATCCCAGCGAACCGAACCTGTTCGATTGGGGAACCGAACTTTTGACGCATCGCGCACTGGAACCAGCCACCATGGTTTTCACAAAAGGCAATCGCCTGTTCCCAAAGTCGGTACGGATGCTGATCGCGCTTGGCGTAGCCTGGTATGCTCGCGGTTCCTACGATCAAGCGGCGCAGTGTCTGGTGAACGCGTCCGACCTCGATCCCGACAATCCGACTCCGTATCTCTTCCTGGGAAGAATGCAAAGTGTGGAGACCACTCCATCCGAAGGGTCGGTGGAGCGATTGGCACGATTCGCGCAGCTGCAACCGCAGAATGCGCTCGCGCACTACTATTACGCCGTCGGTCTTTGGAAACAATCGGCGGGTTCGGTCGATAGTTACACTGAGCGGTCAGCGCGCGTGGAGTCGCTGCTGCAGAAGGCGGTTCAACTCGATCCGAAGCTCAGCGCGGCGTATCTGCAACTGGGGATTCTCTATTCGCAGCGCGAGGATTTTTCGCGAGCAATTTCCGCCTATCAAAAGGCGATTGAAGTCAGTCCGGAACTCGATGAGACGCTTGAAGAAACGCACTATCGACTGGCGCAGGCGTACCAGCGAACTGGCGACAAAGCAAGGGCTAAAGAACAACTTCAACTCCACGACGAGTTAGCTAAGAAAACAAAGGAAAATAGAGACCGCGGACGGCGCGAAATTCAGGAGTTTGTGATCTCGCTACAGAACAAGACTTCCGCCTCGCAGCCGCAGCCTTGAACGGCAGCCTTTGCCCGGTCACGGGACCGGCGTGGCGGCGCTCATCAGGCTCACGAACATCCGATAAAACTTTTCTTTGTCGTTGACCTGGATCTCAATCGGCTGAGTCCGTTCCATTATGGCGCATCGACTACACAGCGAAAACCAACCGTTCCCGCTCGGTCGTGCCCAGGAGACATCAAGAGATACTTTTGGTGTTCATCCAGCCGGTAAGTTTGCGGGAAGTACCAAATCGAACCGCTCGGTTGATAAGAGGCACCGCCGCGAATGATTGCCGCGCGGGTATGCGGGTCGCGGTATTCGTCTGTCCACTGAGACACGTTGCCGATTAGGTCGAGAACACCAAATGGACTTGCACCTTTCGGGAAATCTGTTACGTCAGCGGGTGGACCCAAACCAGGTCCCGAACCTACCGGGGGAAGAGCTTGAGGATCCCAGTCGTTCCCCCAAGGATAGGCACGATCGCTGGTAGATTGCGCCGCATATTGCCACTCCCATTCATGGGGAAGGCGTTTCCGGCTCCAGGCTGCGTAAGCGCGGGCATCCTCGATCGAAACCCAAGTGACAGGCTTGTTATCCCCACCCTCCGGATAGCTGCCATTCTTCCAGGCGCGCAAAAAATTATGATCGTCCTTCGGGTGATAGTGGGTCGAGTCCAAGAATCTGGCGAACTCAGCATTTGTGACTGGCGTCCGATCGATATAGAAACTATGAATGTGCATTCGATGCCGATGGAAACGACGTGCGGTATCTTCCCACGGATACTGCACATCTGCCCCAGGATCGTTGCCGCCCTCGATTTCAATGCCGCTCACCTGAAACTCGTAGTCACCGTCGGGAATGCGCACCATTCCGTCCGGCGGCGACTGCGACTTGGTGGTCGCTGGTATTTCAACGAGAGACTGAGGCACAGCTTTCCACTCCCGCGAATAGCTGCCGAGAGGACGTTTGGAACGCTCCGCCATATAGGACAGCAGGTTCTGGACACTCGCGTCCGGTTTCTCTTCCGTGGCCAGAACAGCACCGTACCCGAGGCCTTCGAGATCGAAGCTTAGGCTGGCTTTGCCGTCCGCTATGGCGGGCGTCAACGCGGTTCCGTGCCACAGATCGTAAAAGTACATACCTGCGCGGTTCGGGACTTCGATCTCAGGTCCAGCGACGTCGTATTCATTGCGGTTGACGATCGTCCACAACGTCCCCTTGGCCGCGGGGAAGCGACTCGCGAATACGCCTGCCTGCAAGACCGGCGTATGCGGCTCCCAGTCGGGGCTCAGCAGATACTCGGCCATGGTTCGCTCGATGCGGGTAAAACGCAGCAGCGCTTCTGCATCGTGCGGATTATTTTCGTACCAGAAACCCCAGAGGTTTTCGAGGGTGGCATACCCCTGACCGTTGAAAAAGGCATGCTGCAAGCTGTCGGTCTTGTCGCGAGTGAAACGGTCGGTAACATTCACGGTGTGGCGCGGCTCCATCCACTTGTTCTTGCTGACCATCGGAATGAACGGATACTGCTTCCCTTCCCAGGTCACCCAGTCGTTCCAGCTGATGTTGGTCCAGGCGATCGAGGCGTCGCGCGGTTGAAATTGGGGTTCCAGCGCAAGGGGATGGCCGATCGCGTCCGAGGCCTCGCGAAAGCCTGGCGGAACGCTCTCCAGTGTGTCGAAGTTGATGCCATCGGCGTCCACTTCCTTGAGGAGTTGCGAAATGACCGTCGCTGGCGCCGCGCCTTCGTCTCGGGTCCCCGCATCCCAGGCAAGAAGCGGGAAAAATACCTTCACGCCACGGCTGTGAAATTGTTCAACCATGCGGCGCGCGCCAGGGATGCCGCCGGGAAGATCGCGCAGCATATCAAATTGATTTCGATCGTCGATACCAAGATTGGGATACACATGCCAGATAAGAACGGCATCAATCGGCCCGATGCGGTTTTCGGTCTCGGCGAGGAAACGGTCGACGGTGTACTCGCCCTTGTCGGGGTCGTAGAAACTCCGGTCCCAGATGAGCAACTGGACCTGGGAGAAGATGTGCTGCGTCCATTGCAGGTCTGCGCGTTCGTATTGTGAACCGGAGTAGCGCAGCAGCTTGATGCGATCGTTGCGCCAGGCTTTGAGACCGTCAAGCCACCCGGGTTCGCCCGGAAAGGCTGGACCGGAGAAGAAGACCTCGCTGGGAGGCGGAAGCTCCGTCAAATTCATGACTCCGGTGTGGGAGACGAGGTCGTGCCGCGGCTTCCATTCATCCGCGAACAGTCGACCGGAGACTAAGCAGGACAGGATTGCAGCGGTGAATATCCAGCGAGCAAGACGGCTTGCATTCATGAATTTGGTCCGAGACGAACATTTTGGACTGATCGGCAAATCGCAAGGATAGAACCGCATACGCGGGGATGTCCAGCGGTTCGGCGGCTTCGCGCGGTGGATCGGCTTGCAGATTCCCGAAAAAAGAACTGAGGCGAACTGGAGGTTCTATGATCCCAAGCTCGCCTCACCTTGATTGCTGCGCCTCGTGATTTTGTCAGACCCTAGAAATCAAGCCTTAGAGCAAACTGCACCACGCGCGGGTTGTTGACGGTTCCGTTGACGACACCAAAGGTTGAAGGACTGCTAAGGTCCTGCATGAGGGTCGCGCTGCTGCCGCTCAGGTAGAACTGGGCGTGATTGAAAAGGTTGAAAAACTCGGCGCGGAACTGGACCGTTTCTCTTTCGTGGATGGGGAAGTCCTTGAAGAGTGAAAAATCCGTGTTCACGAAACGCGGACCGTACACCGGTGCGCGAGACGCGTTTCCAAGTTCGCCGGGTTGGGCGTGTACGAAACAGCTCGTGTTAAACCATTCTTTCGGAGTTGGGTGGCTGAGCTTGGGGTTGCAAATTTCATCCGGACGGTTCAGAGGAGTTGAGTTCCAGAAGAAGTTCACGCCAGAGTTGTTCGCGCTATCGACGATAAACAGGGGAAATCCGGAGGTAGCCTTTTCAATCACATTGGCATGCCAACCTCCAAGAATCGCGTTCGGGACAGCGCCCCACTCGCTGCCATAGCGCTTACCCTTGCCCAAGGGCAGGTCATAAAGAATGCTGGCCGAGAACTGATCATTCAGATTGAGCTGCGAAAGATCCCAGTCCGCCCTCCGCGTACCGGGCAAAGGCCAGTAAGTGGCGCCGGGAGTTGTGCCATCGCCATCGGCCATTCCTGTATCAAAGGTGCGCGCCCAGGTGTAGCTTAGGAGCGCATAGAGGCCGTGTCGAGCGCTCTTCGTCTCAGCCTTAAGCAGAAGACCATCGTAACGCGCCCGAGCTCCGTCCGTGATGTTGTAGATATACGTGTATGGTCCGTAAGGCGCTGAGAATGGCGCTCCACCGGGACCACAACCTAGCGTGTATCCGGAAACCTGGCCGCAGGCTGTCGGAGAACCTACGTTCATATTCAATCCGTAAAACAGAATGTGAGTGCTTCGCGTCCCAGCATAACCGGCGGTGAGAACCAAATTCCCAGGAAGTTGACGTTCGATGTTGAAATTGAACTGCTGCACCATGCCCTGTTTGAAATTCAAATTCTGAGAAAGACTCGTTCCGGTAAAGTTATCCGGATTCGGAGGCGAAGTGATCGGTACGAGAGGAGGTGGAGTTGAAAAGGTAGCTGCGTTGAATGACCCAAGAAGAAACGAATCCCTGAGCCCGCAGGGCTGAACGTTGGGATCGGTCGTAGCAAGGGTCCAATTGCCGAATGGGCAGGGGAAGCCAACGCCATAACTAAAGTTGTCGGCTTCGGCGTAGTAAGGTGGGTTCTGCCACAGCCCCTGTGCCCCTTGACTCCAACCGGAATCGTGGTAGATGGCGTACCCGGCTCGAACGGCCGTATTCTGACTTCCAAACGGTTTCCAGGCGAGTCCAATGCGTGGCTCGAGAGCAGTTTTGTCAAACTGGATGCCGACCCGACCGTCTGCACGAACACAATTCGTGCAGCCCGTGAAGGGAACGCGACCGGCAATAAGGTACTGGCCTGTAGCAAAGTTGAAATTGGCTTGGCGGCCCTGTGCTTCTGTGATGGGAGTCACAAGAGCCCACGCCAGACCCAAGTTCAAGGTAAGGTTGGAGGTAACCCGCCAGTCGTCCTGAACAAACGGACGCCACATCTTCCAGCGCCGGCCAGTCGTCGCTCCATAGAAAGTCTGATCGTGGATGGAGGATTCGACCTGCCCAAGGAGAATGTCGGCCATATTGTCCCCGGTAAACGAGGACAGGAAAGGCTGCCCTGGCTGGCCCGTGCCACCGCCTTGGAAATAAATACCGTCCTGGAAGCCGTTGGTCATGACATTCATTTGGTTGAAACGGATGCCGATGCCCACACGGAGATCGTGGCGGCCGCGAATCATGTCGAAGGTATCGGAGTACGTAAACACGTTGGTGCCGCCCTGGAAGGGTGCAAAACCTCGGTCGCCTAGTGACCAGTACTGGGAGGATGACAGGGAGGTCAATCCGCAGCTCAGACAGTCTTTGGGGGTCTGGGTCAATCCTGGAGGTGCATTCGGACACTTGCTGTTGAGGTTTGCGCCCAAAATACCGATATTCGCCGCTTCACAGATCGGTGCGCCGAATTCTCCAAAGGACGTGATGTGATTGAAGATCCGGTTGTAGCCCACATACGCCTGATTGATATTTTTCGAATTGAAAATGTGAGTTTCGGAGATGACCGCATTGCGCGCGTGGTTGCTGATGAGCTGATTACTGCCGAAGGCACTCTCCTCCGCCCATGTGGGTGAACCGCCGGGCACGAAGGAGTTCGCCTGGTCGTAGCTGAAGCGCGCGAAGGCGGAGTCTTTGCTGGAGAAGCTGTGATCCATCCGGATGGTCGCATTGCCTTCGTTGAGCCGCCGAACTGGAACGTTGGCGTAGTTGCTCTGCGAGGAAAGGTTCGGTGTCCCACTCTGTGGGTAGAGAGCGATCATCTTCAGGCCGATCGGGTCGGCTAGACCGTAGCCGGTGGGGCCACCGGTGATCGGAATCTTATTGCAGCCAGGTTTAGCGCCGGACATCTGTGGAACGCCTGGCACTTGGCTTCCGTCAGGATTTACGGCGGTTGGGTTTCCGGATGCATCGCACTGAAATGGCGTTCCAGTTGTGGCTCCCGGAGCGAATGGGACGTAAGGGTTGACCAGGTCGGAGAAGCGGTCCGAATTTAGAGTGCCATCGAATGTACCGGGGCGAGGCGCTCCTAAGGCGTCATTCGTGTAATCCGCGTACTGACCGTTCACGCCCATCATCGCCGGCGTCGGAACCAACCCAACAAAAGGTATGCCGTGGCGCTGCCGCTTGGCTTCGTAATTCACGAAGAAAAAGGTCTTATCTTTCTGGATTGGTCCGCCCAGCGATCCACCAAACTGATTGAGATTGAATTTTTCCTTGAAGGCGGCAAAGTAGCTCTTGGCGTCGAACTCGGTATTGCGGAGGTACTCGTAGAGCGCTCCGTGGAATTTGTTGGTCCCCGACTTGGTCGTCACCAGCACCGTCGGACCCGCGCGCGTTCCATATTCGGCCGAATAGTTATAGGTCAGAACCTTGAATTCCTGGATGGAGTCCATGGTGGGCAGAACTCCGATGCCGCCTGACGTGGTTTCGTCGTCGTTGTTGTTATCAAGCATCCAATCCGTGCTCTGCTCGCGCGAGCCGCCGACGGAAAGTGAGAAGGTACCGCGTGCCGCGACTTCACTGCTGGCGCCCTGATTGAAAAAGCTGCTCGGGTTGGTTTGCTCGGTCGTGCCCGGAGTGAGCGTGGCTAATTGCACGAAGTTGCGCCCGTTTAAAGGGAGGTCCGCCACTTGCTCGGCAGTGATTACCTGGCCGAGGGTGGGGTTTGCGGTCTCCACGGCCACTTCGGTCGCGTTGACTTCCACGGTCTGGCTAACCGATGCGGGGTTGAGCGAGAAATCGATCTCGCGCTGCTCGTCAACCTGCAGACGAATATCTTTCTGCTCGGTAGTCTGGAAGCCCTGCGACTCCACTCGAATGGTGTAATGCGCGACTGGCAGCAGGGGAGCGAGGTAGTGCCCTGACCCATCGGTCTTCGTGTCGCGCGTGGCGCCTGTCTCCTGCGCGGTGATCTTGACCGTCGCCCCAGCGATGACCGAGCCGGTTTTATCGGCAACCGTTCCGGAAAGACTGCCGTTCGCCTGGCTATACAGAAGTGGACAGAGGGAAATTATGAAACACAGAACCGCTACGAGCAGCGCATTACTTTTCAGCATTGGCTTCCACCTTGGCGGCCACTCTAACGGAATGGCGATTTGGGCTCGACTCCATCGCGGCTGGGATGTGGAGCGTCCCTTTTTTAACGGAACGGCCATCTAAATAGATTCGATATGCAAAGTCAAGAGCTTTTGTGCCGACTGTCGTTAGCACATGATATG
>PLIC01000214.1 GCA_003139995.1 Candidatus Acidiflorens stordalenmirensis
AGTGGTTGCGGTTGGAGATCGCGCTGCCTGGATACTCGGTCTGGCTGCGCGCCTGGCAGGCGCAGGTCGGCAGAGTGAAGCTTTACCTGCTGGACAGCAATGACGCCGCGAACTTTCCCACAAATCGCGGGATCACCAGCGAGCTCTATGGGGGCGGTCCGGAACTGCGCCTCAAGCAAGAACTGCTGCTCGGGATCGGCGGATGGCGGTTGCTCCGCGCACTCGGCCTCAAGCCGGAAGTCTGTCACTTGAATGAAGGGCATGCGGCCTTCGCCGTGTTGGAGCGTGCCCGCAACTTCATGGAAGAAAGCGGGCAGCCCTTCGAAGTGGCACTGGCCGCGACTCGAGCGGGGAACCTCTTCACCACACACACGGCCGTGGCTGCGGGCTTTGACCGTTTCCCTCCGGCCCTCATCGAACCATATCTTGCTCGTTATGCGGAGCAAAAGTTGGGCATAACACTCCACGATTTGCTGGCCTTAGGCCGTCAGAATCCTAACGACGCCTCGGAAAGTTTTAACATGGCCTATCTCGCTATCCGGGGGAGCGGGGCGGTAAATGGCGTAAGCCGCTTGCATGGGGAAGTCAGCCGGCATCTCTTCGGGCCTCTCTTCCCGGGCTGGCCAGCCGACGAAGTGCCCGTCGGATTCGTGACCAACGGAGTGCACATGCCAAGTTGGGACTCGGCTTCCACCGACGATCTTTGGACGGCAGCCTGTGGAAAAAACCGCTGGATCGGGACGACAGAAAACCTGGAGCAGGACATTCGCCGCGTCTCCGACACCACGCTCTGGAAATTTCGCACTGCCGCCACCAAGTCTCTCGTGGAATACGCTCGCGGACGACTCTCCCGTGAACTCGACGCCTCTGGCTCGTCGCCTGAGGCGATTGACGAAGCGAAACATTTATTCGATCCCAACGCACTGACGCTGGGCTTTGCGCGACGCTTCGCGACCTATAAGCGACCGAACCTGCTGCTGCACGACCCGCAGCGGCTGCTTCGTCTATTGACGAATTCCGAGCGCCCGGTGCAACTCATCATCGCGGGCAAGGCCCATCCGGAGGACCGGGCGGGACAAGCCTTGATCCATGAATGGATAAATTTCATCCGCCAGCCCGAGACCCGCCCGCATGTGATCTTCCTCAGCGATTACGACATGCTGCTGACCGAGAACCTGGTACAGGGGGTGGATGTCTGGATCAACACGCCGCGGCGCCCCTGGGAGGCTTGCGGGACCAGCGGTATTAAGGTGCTCGTCAATGGAGGCATCAACCTATCAGAGTTGGACGGCTGGTGGGCGGAAGCCTACACGCCTGAAGTGGGATGGGCGTTGGGAGATGGCCACGAGCACGGCGACGATCCCGTGTGGGACGCTGTCGAAGCCAACGCGCTCTACGACCTACTCGAACGGGAGGTGATCCCGGAGTTCTACACTCGAGACCAGAGCGGCATTCCCAGGGCATGGGTCAAGCGTATGCGGGAGAGCATGGCGCAATTGACGCCGCGCTTCTCCGCCGACCGCGCCGTCCGCGAATACACCGAGCAACATTATCTTCCGGCTGCGACCGCCTACTGTGAGCGCGCGGCGAACAAAGGCGCAATTGGCAAGCAAGTGGTCGATTGGCAGCATGGAGTGGATCGGAAGTGGGGATCGTTGCGTTTCGGAGACTTGCGGGTCGAAACCAACGCGGACCACCACGCATTTGAAGTCGAAATCTTTCTGAGCGATCTCGACCCAGATGCGGTGCGAGTTGAGCTTTATGCGGACGGCAACAACGGCGGCGATCCCGTACGGCAGGAAATGAAGTGGGCGCGCCTGCTTCCTGGCGCGCCCGAGGGCTGTGTCTACCAGGCGACGGTACCCGCTGCACGTCCAGCGGGAGACTACACGGCGCGAGTGACGCCCCACTGCGACGGCGTTGCGACCCCACTGGAAGACGCTCGAATGCTGTGGCAACGATAATAAAAATGCTCCGCGCGCCCAAACTCGCAACCGGCGTTCGCAACTCCCTCCGAATCCTGAGGTGTTCTCTATGATCCGCCCTGCACCTGCTGCAAGAGCTGTTCATCGATCTGCTGCAGNNGGGTCCTGCCCGCCCGTGATGATGTACTGGACGAAGCCCTTAACCTCCCCTGCCTTGTTGAGGTCTTTTGCTTGTTTTGGCACAAGCAAGAAGGTGAGGCCACTGATGGGATAAGCATCCGGCGCCGACGCCGGAGCATTCACGATTGGCGTGCGCACGTCTTTCGATAGCTCGCCGGAAAACGCATCGATAGCAGCGCTCGTTCCCGCAGCCGTCGGGCTCACGTATTTGCCCGCCGCGTTCTGGACCTGCGCGACTGGAAGATGGTTCTCCTCGGCATAAGTCAGCTCGACGTATCCGATAGCGCCGGGACTCTGCTTAACCACTCCGGTCACGCCCTCGCTCCCTTTGCCGCCGATTCCCAGTGGCCAGCTTACAGAGAGGCCTTGGCCGACCTGGCTCTTCCATTTGGGGCTGACGGCGGCAAGATAGGTGGTGAAGATGTTCGTGGTGCCGCTGCCGTCGGTGCGATACACCACGACGATGCCCTGCTTGGGAAGATTCACTCCGGGATTGTCCTTCTTGATCGCGGCATCCTGCCAATTCTTGATCGTGCCTAGATAAATACCCGAGAGTGTCTTTGCGCTCAGCTTCAGCGGCTCTTTGATCTGTTCCAGGTTATAGGTTATGCATACCGGTCCTGCGCTCTCCGGAATCTGCACCAGAGCAGGCATCTCCTTCAGCTTTTCGTCATCGAGCGCGGCGTCGGATGCGCCAAAATCCACCATCCCGTTCTTGAGCTGCTCGATGCCTCCGCCGCTGCCAATCGATTGATAATTGATCTGTAATCCCTGATGATCTTTTCCATAGGCTTGGACCCATTGCATCATGACGGGATAAACGAACGAACTGCCAGCGGCGGTAAGCTGAGCGCTATTGCGGGCGGCTACAGTCGTCGGCGTCCCGGAGTTACAGCCGGTTAGAATGATTGCGGCGAAGAACGGAACGGAGAGAAGACTGAATTTCATATACATCCTCTGTAAGTGCGGGAGCAGGTCGCGACCAAACGGGTCGAGTTCCTTTGTGATCAAAAACTCCAGCGCATCACTCTCTCATTCTCAACTCTTTCAGGTCTGAGCAATAGTAGACACTTCGCGGGCAAGACAATTATTTTCACGCCCCGTTAATAATTGAAAAAGCCGCCCACATGGGCGGCTTGACTTTTCAGATCGATTAGTCGTCTTACGCTGCTGCTCGAGCTTTTTCTTCCGACTTTTTGTGAGCCTCGGCGGAGCATGCGTGGGCCTT
>PLIC01000148.1 GCA_003139995.1 Candidatus Acidiflorens stordalenmirensis
ACCATCTGCATGGCGAGCGCGTCCACGTACATGTGCTGCGTCTCGATCTGCGGATACCCCGCTGCGACTTCTTTGAACGTGCGCTGCCACAAGCCGCCGGCGTGCGTCATGGCATTCGATTTATCGCACATCAGCACGCGCCGCCGAGGGGAACCATCCAGCTTCCGGTTGCTCGCGCAGTATTCAAACGCGTAGCGGATAATGCGCTCGACGCCCTTGCGCGTGTTGATGTCTTCCTGGATCGCAACTTCGTCCGGCGTTCCCTGCTTGAAGACTCCTCCGAGGTCGCCGTAAACGCCCTCGGTGTTCTCGCGAATCACGACAAAATCGAGGTCTTTGGGTTCGATGCCTTTGAGCGGGCAAAGCGACGCATCCAGCAACCGCACCGGCCGGACATTGGCGAACAGGTCCATCTTACAGCGCATGCCCAGCAGGATTTCCTTCGCATGAATGTTGGAGGGCACGCGCGGGTCGCCAAACGCGCCGACCAGAATGGCGTCGAAATCGCGGGCCAACGTAGCGAAGCCGTCCGGCGGGACGGTAACTTTGTCGGCGAGATAGCGGTCGGCCCCCCAGTCGAACGAAGTCAGGTCGACCGGGGCACCAGCTGCCTCGATGACTCTTACAGCCTGCGGAATGACTTCTTTTCCGATCCCGTCCCCGGCAATTATGGCAATACGCTTAGTCGCACTCACGCTCGCAACGTTAGCACAGCCGTGAACCATTCATAAACCCGTTACTTCAAGTAATAGCCGGTGGAGCGCCGGGTGGCCGGTCCTGGTGATGCGCCTTGGGTGCGACGTTTTGCAGGCGGGAATCATCTGCTCAGGATGAGAGGTCGCGGCAAAAGGTCGCGCGCCGATCAAAGTACGCCCTTCGTTATAATCAAAGATTGAGCCTATGACTTCGACGACACTTCCTGGGGCGAACCCAAGTGAGCACGGCGGCGCGGTCGGCGCCATTGCGCCCGACTTCGGCGATACTCGCGCCGAGTTCCAGGCCTTGCTCTCAGGTTGCGGTCTCTATGACCTGAGCTGGCGCGCCAAAATCGCGGTGACCGGCGGCGACCGCGTCCGCTGGCTGAATGGCATGGTCACGAACAATGTTCGCGATCTTGCCCCCGGCCACGGCGTCTATGCTTTCCTGCTGAACGCGCAGGGCCACATTCAGGCCGACCTCTACGCCTTCCAGCGCGGAGACTCACTGCTGGTGGATACGGAACTGCGGCAGCGAGAGAAAGTATTGCAGTTGTTCGATCGTTACATCATCGCCGACGATGTTGAGATCTCCGACATCAGCGACAAACTCACCGCACTCGGTCTGACCGGACCTGAATCGCGCCATGCTCTCGAACGCGCCGGTATTGCCGTTCCCGATCTCGCACACCTGCAGTTTGCGGACGTTGCCTGGCAGCACAGGACCATCACGCTTTTGCGTTCGGGCGAAGAAGCGCGCGAGTCCTGGCAAATCTGGATTGCTCCCGAGCGCGTCGGCGAACTTTGGGACGCGCTAGTCAAGGCGGGGGCGCGGCCCACCGGCACGAGTGCGCTGAATCTTTTCCGCATCTCGCGCGGCATCCCGCAATTTGGCGAGGACATCCGCGACCGCGATCTGCCGCAGGAAACCGGGCAGATGCGCGCGTTGAATTTCACCAAAGGGTGCTATCTCGGTCAGGAGATCGTGGAGCGCATCCGTTCGCGTGGCGCTGTGCACCGCCAGTTCACCGCGTTCACGGTCGAGGGCACGCTGCCCGAACCGGGAGCGAAGATTCTGGCGGCAGAGATATCGACAAAGAAAGACGAAAAAGAAGTGGGCGAGATCACCAGCAGCGCTGTTTTGCCTCTGCCCGGCGGAGATCGCCCAGTCGCATTGGGTTATCTGCGGCGAGAGGCTGCTGGAAAAGAATTGCGTGCGGGAACGGCGACGCTGAAGCCAGCATCGCTCCCGATCACCTGAATTTCAGAAAGAGTTCAAGAAACCTTAATTTCGAGAACCAGAATTTCGCGAACCAGGTAAACCATATGGCGCAAAAAAGAAAAGAAGAAAGCGAATTCAAAGTGAGCGACAAGCGCTTATTCACCTCCGACGGAGAACTTCGATCCGATTCCACGGAAGAACCAGCGCCGCCTCCATCCACGGCAAAGGCTGCTTCGACATCGACGGTTTCGACCATTCCAGAAGCCGCGCCCACTCCAGCCGCTCCCGCCCCCGAATCGGATGTTCCCGAGCCGCCCACCGCCTCCGAGCAGCAGGCACAGCACGATGCCTACCGGCAGTCGTCGCGCGATCTCGATGCGCGAGTCGAACTGAACGGACACTCGGCGAAAGAACTCGAAATGAGTTTTGAACGCTTCATGGCTTCGCTCTACATGACTGCCATGATGCAGCTCGGCCTGATGCACGAACAGGGCGGCCAGCCCGGAGTTGACCTGATCGGTGCGCGGCAAACCATCGACACGCTCGGCATGATCGCCGAGAAAACCAAAGGCAATCTCACGCCGAAGGAGCAGGGTTTCCTGCAGAACTGCCTCTATGAACTGCGCATGGCCTACGTGGAAGTAACCAACGCGCTCGCGCGTCCTCCGCAGGCGCCCGGCCCAATTACAGGTACAAACGGCTGATGCATGCGACTCTGACGGTATTGGGCAGCGGCACATCGATGGGCGTACCGACGATCGGCTGCGACTGCGCCGTCTGCCGTTCGCTCGATCCGCGCGACCGCCGCACCCGTCCCTCCGTGATGATCGGCTACAACGGCCGCCACGTCATCATCGACAGCACGCCTGACTTTCGGGAACAGGCGCTGCGCGAAAACATTACGCATCTCGATGCCGTGCTCTACACTCACACACACGCCGACCACATCCTCGGAATCGACGACCTGCGCCCCCTGACTTATCGGCACAAGCCGGGCAAGCTGCCGCTCTATGCCACGCCACGCGCCTGTGAATTCCTGCGCAACATGTTCCGCTACATTTTCGAAGCCGAGTATAAGTTTGGAGGACTGCCGCTGGTCGATTTGCAACCAATCGATGGCCCGGTCGAATTGTTCGGAGCGCGCTTCGACCCGGTAACGGTGATCCACGGCGAGACCCCGATCATTGGTTTCCGTTTCGGATCGGCCGCCTACCTGACCGATCACAGCCAGGTCCCGACCGAAACCCTGGAGAAGCTGCGCGGCCTCGACATCCTGTTTCTGGACGCGCTGCGCTACAAGCCCCATCCCACGCATTCGACGGTAGAACAGTCGCTGAAGATCGTGGAAGAAGTGAAACCGAAGCGCGCGTTTTTCACGCACATCTGCCACGACCTGCCGCACGAGGCGACCAACGCCGCGTTGCCGCCGAACGTGCGATTGGCGTATGACGGGATGAAATTAGAGTTTGAAATTTAGAAGGAACACGTTGGCCCGGACGCCCTCGTCCGGGCAGGCGAGCGCAGCTCGCCGACGTTGCCAGCGCGCATGGAGCTGCGGAGCTTCGCTCCGCTGGGCGGGTGAGGGCACCCGCCCCTACGTGGACCTTGCTGAATGCGAACTTTCCACAAACTCGACGACATCCCCAGCGACTTCGGTCCAGCGCTCGTCAGCGTCGGCAACTTCGACGGCGTGCACCGCGCTCACCGCCATGTTCTGGACGAGATCGTGCGGCGAGCGAAAGCCGGAAACGCGCAGTCGGTGGTTGTTACCTTCGAGCCCCACCCCGCGCGCATCCTGCGTCCCGATCAGAATTTGAAACTGCTGACTCCGGCTCCGGAAAAACTGCGCCTGCTCGAAGCCGCCGGTATTGACGCGGTTCTGGTGCTCCCCTTCTCGCGCGATCTTTCGCTGATGACGCCGCACCAGTTTGCCCATGAGATTTTGAAGAAGCGCCTGCATGCCCGCGAAGTTCACGAAGGCTACAACTTCCACTTCGGCCACAAAGCGGCGGGAACCATTCAACTGCTGCGCGAGCTGGGCCGTGAAATGGGATTTGATGTGCGCGATTATCCCGAGATGCGCTTGCGTGGCGAGCGCGTTTCGAGCAGCCACATCCGTAAGTTGCTTGCCGAAGGCCGGGTAAGCCGCGCGCGCCACTTACTGGCGCGCCCGTTCAGCATTCTCTCAACCGCCGGCCGAGGACGCGGCTACGGATCGAAGTACACCGTGCCCACCATCAACCTGGCACACTACGAAGAACTCGTCCCCAAAGACGGCGTCTATATCACTCGCACCCGCGTCGGCAATGGCAATAACAATGACTGCTTCGACTCAGTCACCAACATTGGAAACCGCCCGACCTTTGGCGGCGATTCGTTCGCCATCGAGTCCCACCTGCTGAATTTCCACCCCCTTGAACTTTCAGCGGAAACCGAAGTCGAACTCCACTTCTTCGATCGTCTGCGCGACGAGACCAAGTTCCCATCGGTCGAAGCGCTGAAAGAGCAGATCGGGCGGGACGTGGCAAAGGCCCAGCGTTATCTCCGGCTCTTGGGATAGGTTTTGCTGATTTTTCCCGACTGCCCGCTGATACAATCGCTCTCCGCATGGCAATCGGGCCCATTCAACTCCTGAAGCAAGCGAGCCCCGCGCAGCGCCGCACGCTGTTGGCGGCTGCTCTAGGCTGGATGCTCGACGCCTTTGACGCCATGCTTTACGCGCTGGTTCTCGCGTACGTGATGCGCGATCTCGGCATGTCGAAGGCGACCTCTGGCCTTCTCTACACGCTCACCCTGTTGGCCTCCGGCATCGGCGGCGTGTTTTTCGGATTCCTCGCCGACCGCATCGGACGCAAGCGCGCCCTGATGCTCAGCATCCTTACTTACTCGATCTGCTCGTTCGCTTCCGGCCTCTCGACCACCGTGCTCATGCTGGCAGTGTTTCGTTTCATCCTCGGACTAGGCATGGGAGGCGAGTGGAACACAGGTGCAACTCTGGTCGCGGAAACCTGGCCCGATGAATTGCGGGCCAAGGCGATTTCAGTGGTACAGAGCTCCTGGGCAATCGGCTATGCACTGGCCGCGCTGGTAGCGGGCATCGTTCTGCGTTACGCCAACTGGCGGATGGTGTTCTTCGTCGGAATTCTGCCCGGCATCGTCACACTCTGGATACAGAACCGCGTGCCGGAATCGCAGATGTGGCTGGAGCACCATAAGACTCCAACCCACGATATTCCGGTCGAAGATTCCTTCCTCCTCATTTTCCGCGCACCCTATCGCAAGAGCACAATTGCCCTTCTTCTGCTCAACTTCTTCGGTCTGTTTGCCTGGTGGGGACTGTTCACCTGGATTCCTCCTTATCTTTCGCTTCCAGTCGAACTGGGCGGGCGCGGCTTCGGCATTATGGGCACCGCCACGCTCCTCATCGTTCTTAACCTGTTTGGCATGTTCCCCGGTTACATCAGTTTCGGATGGGTCGCCGACCATCTGGGCCGCCGCAAATCTTTCATGCTTTATACCTTTGCCGCCGCCCTTTTGGTGCCTCTCTACGCCATGGCGCGTTCGCAGGCGGTACTGCTCTTGCTGGGCACGATTGTCGCCTTCTTCGGAACGGGATTTTTCTCCGGCTCGGGCATCATCGGCAGCGAGATCTTCCCCACGCGCGTGCGGGCGCGCGCATTGGGCTTTACTTACAACGGCGCGCGCACCCTGAGTTCGATCGCTCCTTATGTAATTGGAAGAGTCGGCCAGGCCAAGGGACTAAGCTGGGCTTTCTATCTGTGCGGCGCAGCCTTTCTTCTGGCGAGCCTGATGGCAACGCAGTTACCGGAGACAAGGGGCAAAAGGCTGGAGTAAGGCAGTTGTGAGAGAACGCTGGGTCGTTGGTCGCTGGTCGTTAGCAAACCAGACTCCGCGAACGACTATCGACCATCGGCCAACGACTCCTTCTCACTCAATCGGCTCGACCACCAGCTCCTCGCCCCGAGCAGCGTGTTCCCGCAACTGGATCAGCATAATCGCTGCCAGCACCAGAACGATCCCAACCGTCTGCATCGGCCGCAGTAACTCCCCCAGTACCAGCGCCGCGATCAAGATACTGAACACCGGCTCCAGGCAACTGGCGACAATGGCGCGGGTCGGCTCCAGGTGTTGCAGCCCGGCGAAGTAGCAGGAAAACGGCAAGAGCACGGAAACCAGTGAAAACACCAGCATGAATCCCCACTGCTCGCGGCCATAGTGAGCCGCAATAATCTTCCACGGGGGATTAACGAAGATCCAGAATGTTGAAGCAGCCACCAACACCCACAGCAGCACTTTCCAGCGGTCGTAGCGCGCCAGCACGCTGTGTCCGCCGACGTTATAAAACGCAAAGGAAAATGCAGACAGCAATGCAGCCGTGACTCCCACCGGATCCATGCGAAAGCCGCCCGAGCCGACAACGCCGACTGCCAGCGCGCAACCCGTCACAGCCAGCCCTACCGCCGCGCTTCTCCTGAGCGACGGCCGCTGCGCTCCGCGCGCCACCGTATAGAGCAGCACCCAAACCGGCGCCGTGTATTGCAGGATGATGGCTGTCGCTACATTCGTCCGCTGAATCGCAAGGTAGTAGAAATAGTTCGACGCCGCGACTCCCAGAATTCCAAGCAGGAAAAACCGCAGCAGGTCGCGCCCGGGAACGCGCAGCGCGGACGCTCCTCTCCGCGCCAGCAGCACCGGCAACAACACCGCCAGCGACAAAACCGCACGGCTCTGCGACAGGATCAGCGGATCGATCTTTCCTAGTGATGCGCCCAGCGACGTCCCGCCCGGCAGCAAGTGGCCCGTGAATGCCGCGCGGCCGAGCGTCGCCGATATTCCCCACAGCAGGGCCGCGCTCCCGATATAGAAGTAACCTCGCAGCGGATGAGGGCCAGCCTTCACGAAACGCGCTCTATGGTGTAGGTGATCTTCGCCGTCTTCTCCAGCATGGCGGAAACCGAGCAGTACTTCTCTTTCGAAAGATTCACCGCGTCCTCCATAGCCTTCTGGGACACCTGTCCTCGAACGAGATAGGTCAAGTGAATCGACGTATAGACGGCAGGATAACTGTCCGCTCTTTCAGCCTCGGCGCGCACTTCGAGCTCGGTGAACGGCTCGCGTTTCTTGCGGAGAATTCCCACTACGTCCGATGCCGTGCAACCGCACAAACCGAGCAGCACTAACTCCATCGGGCTGTTGGCAGTCTTTTCGGCTGCGGTATCCATCACAATTGAGTGGCGTGAGGTTGCCGACCCTACATATCGATCTTTGTCCGTCCAATTCACTGAAGCTTCAATCATTGTGTCCTTTCGTTATCTCGTAAGTGCATATCTTGTCACGGCCGATCTCGCTACCGCCGGTTATCCGTCATCGGCTCGGGATGTATCAGCACCCGGAATAGTTCCGGCGCGTCGTGTTTGAACCGGATCTCGAGCGATGTCTGAACGTCGTGCACTCGCGAAAGGGGCATATCGTCGGGCAGCGTGCAGTGGCACGAAACATAAAGCCGCGCGCGTACCTTCTTGAACTGGAATTCGTGCACGTCCATCACCTCGGGAAACTCCTTCACAATGTCCTTGAGCCGCTGTTCCAGTTCCGGCTCGCGAACAATCTCTTCTCCCGTTTCAATCGTCGCCGGCTCGCTTTCAATATGCGTAAGGATGGTCGCAATTTCCGGGACCTCGGTGCGCATCTCCGTTTCCAGACGGGTAACTTCGTCGTGCGCCTGCTTCATGGTGAGTAGCTCATCAAGCTCCAGATGCTGTTCTACATGCAACTGCCCGTTCAGGTCCTGCACGCTTATGTCGTGCACGTTGAAGTTATAGCGGGTAGCGACGGCGCGAATGCGGTCAAAAATATTTTCCGTACGCCGGGCGCGTGGAACCGTGTGCACCATCACGTCGGCATCGGGCAAAACTTCACGCACCCGCGACCTCACCGCATCGGACACCTGTTCCGATCGTTGGAAGGTGAAATTACGTTCCAGTCCCACCGAAACGTCCGCGAAATAGCGGTTCCCAGCTTTCCGGAACCGGACCCGTTCCACCTCCAGCACGCCGTTGACGGTGCCGATACGGTCGAGGATCTGGCTGCGCACGCCGGCTGGCGCGGCATCGAGCAGCGCATCCGCCGTTCTCCTCGCCAACCGCCAACTCACGGAAACCACCACGCCCGCTACGAACAGCGCGGCAATCGGATCGGCCTGGCGCAGCCATCCCACCCGATAGTTGCGCCCCATCCAAACCAGCGCAAGGCCCAGAATCACTACCCCGCTCGACCAGATGTCCGTAGAAAAGTGCAGCGCGTCCGCTTCTAGCGCCTGACTGTCGTACTTCGTTGCAATGCGTCCGAGTGCGCGGGAGCGCCAGGCGTCGACTGCCATCGACAGCAACATGACCAGGAACGCAGGCACGCTCGGCTCAATTTCCACGCTGTGAAAGAACAGCCGCGTTATCGATTCATAGACGATCCAGACGCACGTCACCAGCAGCAGACCGGTTTCGATGAAGGCCGAAAAATTTTCAACCTTGCCATGCCCGTACTGGTGATCGGCGTCCGCCGGCTTGTCGGAAACCCGCACCGAAAAAAACGTCACCACGGCCGCGATCAGATCCAATCCGGAGTGTGCAGCTTCCGATAAAATTCCCAGCGAGCCGGTCGCGATCCCCACAACAATTTTCAGGCACGTGATCACCAGAGCCGCCAGCACCGAGTTCCCGGCAACGTCTCGTTTTTCCCGGCGCATCGACTCGGAACTGAAGGTGGCCCGAATTTCTGGCATAAACGTCATTATCGCTTTGGATTCGCCCGCCGCCAACCCCTTGCCACTCCCGCCCGGTCGCCGGTGGGACATGCTACGATGACATTCGTCGCAATTTTTCCCTGGAGGATCTTAGGTCATGCGTTCCCAGTGTCTCGTGTGTCTCCTGCTCGCCGGCTTGGCCTACGGACAAGCTGCGCCACCGGCTACACCTCCCGCCGCCGGAACCAAGGCGGAACAAAGCGCTTCCCCCGCACCCGACAAGGCCCCGGAAGTAAAAGTTGGGCCCGGCGATCCGGTGATCACGCTGAAGGGTTTCTGTGCCGATTCCACCCAACAGGGTGATGCCTGCAAAACCGTGATCACCCGCGCGCAGTTTGAGAAACTCGCCGACGCGCTGCAGCCGGGAATGCCACCGCCCAGGCGTCAGCAACTGGCAAACATCTATCCGCAGTTGCTGAGGATGTCGGCCGCCGCGGAAAAACGCGGCCTCGACAAAGGGCCCACGTTCGAAGAAAAGATGAACTTTGCGCGCATGCAAATTCTTTCCCAGGAATTGAGCCACGCGCTGCAGGACGATGCCGGGAAAGTTACCGACGGCGATATCGAAGATTATTACAAGAAGAACGAAGCTTCCTACGAGCAAGCCACCTTCGCGCGGATTTTTGTCCCCCGCGCCAAGCAAATTGCACCTGCCCCTGTGACGCCCAAGGCCGGTGCGAAGCCAGGCGAGAAGGACACTGCAAAAACCACTGCGCCGCAGCCTCCGACCGAGGCGCAACAAAAAGCTGCTGAAGAAGCGATGACGAAACTCGCAGATAAACTCCGCGTGCGCGCGGCTAACGGCGAGGACTTCGACACGCTGCAAAAAGAGGCCTACGTTGCCGCTGGACTCCCGGGAAGCCCCCCGAACACCAAGATGGAGAACAAACGCCGCGCCACGCTGCCTCCGAACCAGCAGGCGGTCATGGATTTGAAGCCAGGCGAAGTGTCCGAAGTGATCACCGATCCCAGCGGCAGCCACTTCATCTACAAGATGGTCAGCAAGGAGACGATATCTCTGGATACCGTGAAACCGGAGATCCAGAAGATAATTCCCAGGCAGCGCCTAGAGAACAGCATGAAGGGCATTCAGGGCAATGTTGACCTGAACGATGCCTACTTCGGCTCCACCGGAAATCCCGCCATGCCGCTGCTTCCCAGAGGAGCAAGGCCGCCTGCGCAATAGGCCAAAGACCCGGACTAAATGGATACGGCAAAGCCAACCATCATCGTCACCGGCGTTTCGGGCAATCTTGGCCAGCGGCTCCTGCCGCAGCTCTCGGATTACACGGTGGTGGGCATCGATGTTAAGCCCCCAACTCATTCCCAGGTCGACCGCTTTGTGCCGCTCGACCTGGGAAGAGAAGAATCCACCCGCGAGTTGCTTCTGCTGCTGCGCGACTTGCAACCCACGTCCGTTGTGCACCTGGCGTTTGTCATCGATCCCCAGCGATCGGGGGTTCTGGATGTCGACCGGATGTGGCGGATCAACGTGGCCGGCACAGCCCGGGTGATGGAAGCCATTGCCGAAGCCAACCGGAATACCGCAGCCACCATTCGGCAGTTTATTTTCCCCAGCAGCGTGTCGGCGTATGGCTCCGACCTGCCCGCGCCCGTCGCGGAAGACTCGCCACTCGGCGCTCACACGCTGCCCTACGCGATCCACAAGAAAGAATGCGATCTTGTCGTGCAGCAGCGCGCGCCTTCCCTGCGCGGCTGCAGCGTATTCATCCTGCGTCCCCACATTTTTGCGGGAGCCACCGTCGAAAATTATCTAATGGGAGCGTTTCGCGGAACGCCCAATGGGAAGGGGCTGCGCGCCGCCCGCATGCGCCAGTCGGCGAAACGACTGCCCTGCATGTTGCCGTTCGGACAGAAGTATCTGGACAACAAAATCCAGTTCGTCCACGTCGACGACATGGCCCGGCTGATCGCGTGGATACTGAAGCGGGAACCGGAAGCGCAGCGGTTAACCATCCTGAATGTTGCTGGACGCGGCGATCCTTTGACCTTCGGGCAATGTATCGAACTGGCGCACGCCAAGTTGCTGCGAGTGCCCGGACAATGGGCCATGCGTCTCGTTCTGCAGTTCTTGTGGAACTGGAACATCTCGGCGATTCCGCCGGGCGCCGTGCCTTACATGACCGGCCAGTACATTATGAACACCGACCGGCTAAAACAATTTCTCGGCAACGACTACAAGCGGGTGATTGAGAAAACGAATTTGGAAGCGTTCACAGACTCGTTCAAGAGAAACTAAGAACCCGTTTCACCGCCGAGACGCCGAGTACGCCGAGGAATTTTGGGAACACGCCCTCGATTTCTCCGCGTCCTCAGCGATCTCCGCGGTTCAAGCTTTTGATCTTCTCGGCGTCTCGGCGGTTAAACGGTCTTCACTCCCCGGTACAGACCCGCGATGGCAAACGTGTACGGAGTCCAGGAAGCCTCGTGAAATCCGGCCTGACCCATGCGCGCGAGCATTACATCCGGCGCCGGAAAGCGTTCGACCGACGCCGGCAAATACGCGTATGGACCTCGCACTCCCGAAATCATCGTGCCGATCGCGGGAAGAATTTTCTTGAAGTAGACGCGGTAGCACTGTCCGATCAAGCCGCCCGGCTCTCCGAAATCCAGGATGCCGCATTCTCCGCCGGGAGCGAGCACTCGAGCAATTTCACGCAATCCCGCGTCGTAGTCGGCCAGATTTCGAAAGCCGAATGCCGACGTCACCAGATGGAAATGTCCATCGGGAAACGGCAACTGAAGCGCGTCCGCCTCGATCCAGCAGAGCGTGGCGCTTCCTCCTTTCTCTGCGGCCTTCTCCACTGCCTTCGCCGCCGCGCGCTGCAGCATCGCGTGAGAAAAGTCCGCGCCCAGAATTTGCGAAGCTCGGGAGCCGGCGCGCCGACGTAAAGCACGACGGTGCAAAGCGAAAGTCATGTCTCCGGTACCACAACAGAGATCCAGCACGCGAGACTCGGGACGTTTCAGAATGGCATCGAACTTCTGCGCCGCGCGCCACCACCACAGCCGGTCAATGTTGAACGACAGAACGTGATTCAGCAGGTCGTAGCGCGGCGCGATCGAAGTAAACATCTCGCGGACGGCCTGCGCCGCCGACTCGCGTTCTGGCGCACCTGCGGGAGCCGCGCCTACGATCCGCCGATTCATTTCTTGATTCATCGCGACATCATCTCGTGGCTGCGGTCAATGTGTGTTGTTCGATGTTGCGGCGTTCAATTCCGCGCCAGTTTCCGAATCTCGTCGACCGCCGAGCGGACGATCGCTTCCGGCACGTCGCTCGTGATCTCAACCTTGCCGATCTCGCGCGGCAGAATAAAGTGCACCACTCCCTGCCGCGTCTTCTTGTCGGAACGTAGCCGCTTCAAGATGCTCGTGGTCTGCAACTCCATGCGTGGCAGCCGGCCAAAGCCAATCACCGAGTTGGTGATGCGCCCTGCCGTCACGCTATCCAGTTTGCCCGTGGAGAGCGCAATGTGCGTCGCCGCGATCATGCCCCATGCCACGGCCTCGCCATGAAGCAGTCGCGTATATCCGGTCTCGGCCTCAAGCGCGTGACCGATCGTGTGGCCGAAATTGAGCACTTGCCGCAAACCGCCTTCGCGTTCGTCGGCGCTCACCACCGACGCCTTCAAACGCACCGAATCGGCAATCACCTTCTCAACCACAACCGGGTCGCGATCCAGAATCTCGCGGCGCCGGTCTTCAAAAAGCTTGAACAGTCCAGGATCTCCGATAATGCCGCACTTCAGCGACTCGTACAGCCCGGCGCGATATTCGCGCGACGGCAGCGTCTCCAGCACGGCGGGGTCGACCAGCACCGCGCGCGGCTGATGGAACGTCCCCAGCAGATTCTTTCCCGACGCCAGGTTAACGCCCGTTTTCCCGCCAATCGCCGCATCCACCTGCGCCAACACGGTCGTCGGCACCTGAATGACATCGACGCCGCGCATATAGATCGAAGCCAGGAACCCGGTCACGTCGCAGACCACGCCGCCGCCGAGCGCAATCAGCGTTACGCCGCGATCCGCGCCCAGCTTTACCAGCTTCTCCGCCAGCTTCTCCAGTGTCGTAAGACGTTTCGAGCGCTCGCCATCCGGCATTTCGAGGAGTCCGGTCTCGATTCCCGAGGCCGCGAGCGATTTCAACAGGACTTTTGCCCAGCGCCGCCGCACCGGCGGGACGGTGACCACAAATGCGCGGCGGTTTTCAAGAATCTTGCCGAGGCATTCTCCGGC
>PLIC01000053.1:0-10175 GCA_003139995.1 Candidatus Acidiflorens stordalenmirensis
ACCATTTCAGAAAACGCTCTAGCGCACCACCCCGAGCGGTGCCCCATGGCTCCCGAGAGTGCATCATTTGACCAGCCCATCCGGGAACTGTTTTTCGGCTCGGGCAACCGCGGCACCTACCGTTTTCTATTTGTCGTGTTTGCTGAAGAGAAATCGGTTTACATATTGCACGTTCGGCATGGATCCATGCTTCCACTGTCGCCAAGCCGATAAAGCCGCGGCACTGCTCGCGGGCGAGGGCGCCCGCGCCACACGAACCTACAGCGGAATATTCCCATGCTTCTTCGGCGGATTCTTGTCGCGCTTGGTCTCGAGCATTTCCAGCGCCTGGATCAGCTTTTTGCGCGTCTCTCGCGGCTGTATGACTGCGTCCACGAATCCGCGGTCGGCGGCCACGTAGGGGTTCGCTAGGCGGTCGCGGAATTCTTCGATCTTTTGTTGGCGAACCGCTTCGCGATTTTCCGCGCCGTCCAACTCGCGCTTGTAGACGATATCCACCGCGCCTTCCGGCCCCATCACCGCGATTTCGGCGCTTGGCCAGGCGTAGTTCACGTCCGTCCGGATGTGCTTTGACGCCATGACGCAATACGCTCCGCCATAGGCTTTGCGCGTGATCACGGTCACTTTCGGCACGGTCGCTTCCGCAAACGCGAACAGCAACTTGGCGCCATGCCGGATGATTCCGCCATACTCCTGCTGCGTGCCGGGCAGGAATCCGGGCACGTCTTCAAACGTCACCAGCGGAATGTTGAAGCAGTCGCAGAAGCGCACGAAGCGCGCGCCCTTCACCGATGCATTGATATCGAGCGTGCCGGCGAGCATCGCGGGCTGATTGGCCACGATCCCGACCGGCTTCCCGTTCAGACGCGCAAATCCGACGACGATGTTCCTGGCATAGTGCTCGTGAATTTCGAAAAAATAGCCGTCATCGACAACCGTGTGAATCGCGTCTTTCATGTCATACGGCATGTTCGATTGATCGGGGATGAGGGTGTCGAGCTTCTCGTCCAGGCGGTCGATCGGGTCGGAGCAGGGCTTGCGCGGCGGGTCTTCGAGGTTGTTCGACGGAATAAAACTCAACAGCTCGCGGACCATCGACAGACACTCGGCGTCATCGCGGCACATGAAGTGCGCCACGCCTGACGTTTCGTTGTGCGTGTGCGCTCCGCCGAGCTGGTCTTTCGTGACTTCTTCATGCGTCACCAGCTTGATCACGTCAGGACCGGTGATGAACATGTACGAAGTCTGGTCCACCATCAGGATGAAATCGGTGATGGCCGGCGAATACACGGCGCCGCCCGCGCACGGGCCCATGATGGCCGAGATCTGCGGCACCACGCCACTATAAAGCGTGTTACGCAAAAAAATGTCGGCGTAGCCGGCCAGCGACATCACGCCTTCCTGAATGCGCGCCCCGCCCGAATCATTCAATCCGATGACGGGAGCGCCCATCTTGGCCGCCAGATCCATGATCTTGACGATCTTCCCCGCGTTGGTCTCGGAGAGCGAGCCGCCGAATACGGTGAAATCCTGCGCAAAGACGAAGACCAGCCGTCCTTCCACGCGGCCATAGCCGGTGATGAAACCGTCACCGTAGAACTTCTGCTCCGCCATCCCGAAGTCGTGGCAACGGTGCGTGACCAGTTTGTCGGTTTCCTCGAAAGTGCCCTCGTCGAGCAGAAAGTCGATGCGCTCGCGGGCCGACATCTTGCCCTCTTTGTGCTGCCGCTCGCGCCGCTGCGCACCACCGCCTTCGAGTGCCAATTGGTCTCGCCTCTTGAGTTCGGCAATCTTCTCGTCGAGTTTCATAGGGAGACATTATAGGCGAGGGGGGCGCGCGATTCGTCGTTCGCTATTCGTTCTTCGCTATTCGCTGATCGCTATTCGCTGCTCGGCTCTCGGCTTCGGGAGCGATCAGCGAACCGCGAACAGCACGTCTTACGACCGCAGAGCGGCGGAGTCAAACAGATTCAGAAATTCTATTTTCTTTTCCGGCGGCAGAAAGGACGCCTCAAAAGAATTACGCGCCAATTCTCGCAGGTGCTCGTCGGTGAAGCCGAACGCCTCCTGAACCAGACAGTACTCCTCGACCAGCGATGTACGAAACATGGCGGGATCGTCGCTGTTGAGGGTCAGCATCAGGCCCTGGTCGAAGTAGCGGCGCACCGGATGTTGCGCGAGTTCGGCGCAGCAGCCCGTCCGCAGATTGCTGGTCACGCAGATTTCAATCGGAATCTGGCGCTCGGCCAACTCTTCAATTAACTCCTGATCCTGCCCTGCAGTAAGACCGTGGCCAATGCGTTCCGCCTTGAGATTCAGCGCGCCCCAGATGGATTCCGGCCCGGCGCTTTCACCGGCGTGCGCCGTGAGATGAAGACCGTGCTCGGCGGCGCGCGCGTAAACGCCCGCGAACCACTCCGGTGGCCCCGCGCGCTCATCGCCGCCAATGCCGAAGGCAACTACATTGCGATCGCGAAACTGGATCGCGAGATCGAGCACGCTCTGCGCTTTCTCGGCGCCGAACTGCCGGATGGCATCGAATATCCACACGAGCGATAGGCCGAAGTCTTTTTCTCCGCGCTGGCGGCCACGTTCCAGGCCCTCGAAAATCGCGGCGAAATCCTGCTTGCGCCAGAGGCAGACACCAACCGAAACAATGACTTCCGCATGAAGCACGTTCTGCGATTTCAGTCGCTCCATCAGCCGGTAAGTAATCAACTCGTAGTCTTCCGGGGTGCGCAAGTGTCCCGTCACATCCTTAAAAGCCTCGAGGAAGCCCGCGAAGTCCTTGTAGTTATAGAGTTGCTCGACTTCGGCGAGCGAGGCGCCTTCCATCCCGTGCCGCTGACGCCGTTCCAGCAGCGTGGAGGGCTCGATCGATCCCTCGAGATGCAAATGGAGCTCGGCCTTCGGGAGCGAGAGGACGAAGCGGGATGGCTCCGAACCCATACAGCGATTCTAAAGGATCGAGTCGTGTGGTGGCGGGGCTTTGCCCCGCCAGTACGGGGCAGAGCCCCGTCACCACACAAAATCCGATCATCCGATGACCCGATCTTTTTTGCAAAACTCGCTATGATGCCGGCTGTAGAAGATGTAAATCACCAGCCCCAGCGCCAGCCAGATCACGAAGCGCAGCCAGGTAATCACCGTGAGCCCAGTCATCAGTCCGCCGCACAGAACCACCGAGATCAGCGGAAACCACGGCACGAATGGCACGCGGAACGCACGCTTGCGATCGGGCTGATTGCGTCGGAGCAAAATAACCCCCAACGAAACCAGCACGAAGGCAAACAGCGTCCCAATGTTGGCGAGGTCGGCGGCATCGCCAATATCCACGAGCCCGGCGGGAATTCCCACGGCAAAACAGGCGATCCATGTGGACCAGTACGGCGTCTTAAATTTCGGATGCACGGCGGAGAACAACTTCGGCAACAGGCCGTCGCGAGACATGGCGTACCAGATGCGCGCCTGTCCGTACTGAAAGACAAGCAACGAGGAGATCATCCCCGTCAGCGCTCCAATCACGATCACCGACCGGAAGAACACGTGCGCTCCCAAATACTTCAGCGCATAGGCGACCGGTGCTTGGGCGGCTTCTCCGGAAACGAAGGTCGTGTACTTCATCATGCCGAGCAGCACGATGGCGACGCCAACATACAGCAGAGTGCAGACAATCAGCGACATGATAATGCCGAAGGGCAAATCTTTTTGCGGATTGCGCGATTCCTCCGCTGCGGTCGAGACCGAATCAAACCCGATGTAGGTAAAGAAAACGATCGCCCCGCCCGTCACGATCCCCGCAAAACCAGAAGGCGCGAAGGGCGTCCAGTTCGCGGGCTTGACCAGCATTCCGCCGACAACGAGGAAGGTCAGGATGGCGCCGATCTTGACCGCGACCATGATGTTGTTCGTCTCAGCCGATTCCTTCACTCCGCGCACCAGCAGCAGTGTGAGAATAAACACGATCAGGAAGCCGGGCAGATTGAAGTAAGCGCCCGTCCACTGTCCCGAGGCCCAGACGGGACTCGCCCATTTTTCCGGCAAGTTGATACCGAACGCCGCGAATTGCGCCTTCGTATAACCGGCAAAGCCCACCGCGACCGCGACGTTGCTGACCACATATTCGAGAATCAGGTCCCAGCCGATGATCCAGGCAAAAATTTCGCCGAGCGTCGCGTACGAGTAGGTGTAAGCACTACCGGCAATCGGGATCATCGACGCCAGTTCGGCGTAGCACAATCCGGCAAAACTGCAGGCGATCGCCACCAGGAAAAACGAAATTGCAATCGAAGGCCCGGCGGGCGGACGGCCATGCATGAGCGCTCCGGCCGTGCTGCCGGTGCGCAGGAAATTCACGATCAGGTCGAGCGCCTGCGCATGCAGGAGGGAAGGCGCCTGGAAATATTCTCCGGCCGCTGCCGTTCCCGTAAGCACGAAGATTCCCGAACCGATGATGGCGCCGATGCCGAGCGCGGTCAGCGACCACGGCCCCAGCGTTTTACTGAGCCGGTGCTCCGGGTTCTCCGACTCCGAGATCAGTTTGTCGATGGACTTGCAACAGAATGCCTGGCTGCTGGAAGTACGTATGGTGGCGGCTGCTGGCTCAGTGGATGATTGCGACAAGAGTTCGTTGTCTCCTCACAGCGGGAGTCGGGCATGGGCGCTGGCCCATGCCCGCAACTGCCTCGGCCCAGCGAACGGCTTACCGTTTCGCCTGACCGCGCGCCATCTTTTTCACTTTGCGCTTTTTCGATCCGCGGGCGTAGTCGCGGGGCTTCTTCGGCTTTTCCGCTTTCATCTTCTTGCGGGCGGCTCGCTTGGTTTTCTTGCGTTCTTCCTTGGTCAGCTTCTTTGTGTCTGCCATGATTGCGGTTCAAATCCTCTCTGGTTCTCTCTCAAATTCGTTTTACGTATCTCCAGGCCCGCGGCCCGAAACTCGCAGCTCTACGCCTTCTCTAGTTGCGCGTACCTCTCCACCAGCTTTTTCAAACCGAAGCGAGGAAATTGTACCGTAATCTTGGCGTCTTCCCCATCCCCTTCGCGCCGATACACCGTTCCTTCCCCATATTTCGGGTGCTTCACCTTCTGTCCGGGACGGAACCCCCGCCTGCCTTTGGGCTCCTCGGACGGCATTTTCGGAGCATTGAATTTCTTGCCGCGCGACGCAAAAAATTCGGCAATGTTGTCGATGGAGTTGTAGTTCGCGAGTGGAGTTGGCTTCTTGGGCTTGACCCGCGCCGGATTCCAAGCGGCGCTCTGGTCTTCGTCTTCGTAGGAGTAGTGGGTGCTTTCGGCGGGTGCGGGGCTTCGCCCCGCTGGACGGGCGAGGGCGCCCGTCCCCACACGTCCTGTCCCCACACGTCCGGCGCTGCGCCGCGATCCGCCCAGCTCTTCGACCAAACGCGGCGGCACTTCTTCCAAAAATCGCGACGGTACGCTAGCCTCCGGCATATCCGTTCCATAGCGGCGGCGATACACGGCGCGCGACAAAATCAGCGTGTCCATGGCGCGCGTCATGCCGACGTAGCACAGCCGCCGTTCTTCTTCAATCGCATCCGGCTCGAGCATGGTGCGCGAATGCGGAAACAGGCCTTCTTCCATCCCCGCGAGAACCACCAGCGGAAATTCCAACCCCTTAGCCGCGTGCAGCGTCATCAGCGTGATCTGCGCGTGCTCGTCGTACTGGTCCGCATCGCTGACCAGCGCGGCGTGATCGAGAAACTCATCCAGCGTCTCGCCACGATCGCGCGAGTCCATGGCCGCGTTCACCAGTTCGCGTAAGTTCTCGATGCGTGAGTAGGCTTCCGGCGTGTCTTCCTCTTCCAGTTGCTTGATGTATCCAGTGCGGTCGATCAGAAACTTGAGAATCTCGGCGGCATTCGCGGGCGCGCCCACTCCGCGAAAACCTTCGACCGCATCGCCGACGACCTCGTGGACTTCCTCGTCGGTGGAGGGACGGGCGTCCTCGCCCGTCCAAGCGTTGGCGGCGAAATCAAAGCCGAAGTTGCCAGGATCGAAATCCGTGTCGTCCCCAGATTGTGTGGGAAGAGGTTGTGTGGGGACGGGCGCCTCGCCCGTTCCAGCCGAGCGCACCGGGGTCTCCGTCAAGCCCGGTGTTGGCTTGACGGGGTGGGTCAGCTCGGCAGCGTTCTCGGCGGACGCAGCTGTCTCTTCCACCCGCTCCACATACGTCCCCGCCAGCATCGCATGCCCACCTTCAATCAACTCGCGAAAGTCCTTCAACGCGGCCACCGACCGCGCCGGCAACAACTGCCGCGTAATCGCTTCGCCGACCGCGCCCCACATCGACAGTCCAGTTTCCAGCACGAGCCGCTCGATCGTCTCGATGGTCGTCTTGCCGATCCCGCGCACTGGCGTATTGATCACGCGCAGCAGCGAAACCGAATCATCCGGGTTCTGGATGACCTTCAAGTACGAAATCATGTCCTTGATCTCGGCCCGTTCGTAGAACGAGAACCCGCCCACAACGTGATACTTCAACTGATAGCGGCGCATCGCCTCTTCAAACAGTCGCGATTGCGAGTTCGTCCGATAGAGCACCGCCGCCCGCGCCGTTTCGCCGTTTTCGCCCGCCTGCCGCACGTAGCGATTGATTGTGTCGGCCGCAAACAGCGCCTCATTCTCGCCGTCCGGAGCCTCGTAGTAGCCGATCTTCGGCCCGCCCTGCCGTGCCGTCCACAGGTTCTTGCCCTTGCGCCGGACGTTGTTCGCGACCACCGCCGACGCCGCCTCCAGAATATTCTGGGTCGAGCGGTAGTTCTCTTCCAGCCGCACGATTTTCGCTTCCGGAAAGTCGCACTCAAACTCCAGAATGTTGCGAATGTCGGCCCCGCGCCACGAATAGATCGACTGATCTTCATCGCCCACCGCGCAGACGTTGTGCCCGCCGCCCGCCAGCAGCCGCATCAATTCGTACTGCGGACGGTTCGTGTCCTGATATTCATCGACCAAAAGATAATGGAATCGCCGGTTGTAATACTCGCGCACCGCTGCCACCGACTTGAGCAGGCGCATGGCTTCGAGCAACAGATCGTCGAAGTCCATGGCATTCGCCTTGCGCAGTTCTTTGCGGTACTCCTCGAAAATATGCGCGATCTTCTCCGTCTTCGGATCCCCCGATTGCAGATAAATTTCCTGTGGATCGAGCATGTGATTCTTGGCCCAGGAAATCCGCGAGAGCACGTTGCGAGGTGTCAGTTGCTTGTCGTCCAGCCCCATTCGCCGCATGACGCCCTTGACTACCTGCTGCTGGTCGCTCTCGTCGTAGATGACGAAATTTTTCGTGAGCCCGATCGGAGGCTGTCCCGGCACGGTCGAGGGAATCCGCAAAACCTCAATGTCGCGGCGCAGCACGCGCACGCAAAACGAGTGGAACGTGGAGATCACCGGCTTGGCGACGCTGAGGCCGCCGACCAGTTTTTCCACGCGCTCGGCCATCTCCGACGCAGCCTTGTTGGTAAACGTGACCGCAAGAATAGATTCCGGCATCACGCCCATCTTCTCGATCAGGTAAGCAATGCGGAACGTGATGGCGCGAGTCTTTCCACTGCCCGCCCCAGCCAGGATCAGCACCGGCCCCTCGGTAGTCTCGACCGCCTCGCGTTGTTGCGGATTTAGATCGTCCAGAAACGACAAAAGAGAATGGCTCCGAAATGCGCTAGATGGATTTTACAGGAATCCAGCAGGGCCTTCGGTAGTGCGTCAGCTTGAAATTCAGAAACTATCGCGTCGGTACAGAGCTCAGCGGAAGAACTTCTTGCGCTGCTCGGCGAGGCTCGTACAATAGCAGCTTAGGGAGCATGAACCGCCCAGCTATCTTTTGCGGGAGTCTTTCGGGCGGATTAGGCCCCTCATGGTAAGCAACTGGGCCGAATGTTCGAGATCATCAAAACCATCCGCGAAGCTTTCGAGGTCCCGTCATGGGCATTCGTCCTTATTTCAGGTTCTCTGGGGTTTGCTCTATTCTCCGCCGGGGGATGGCTGGTAGATCGCGTCTATCAAAAGCATATGCGTTCCCCTTCAGCACCTCGAATGCAAGCTGTTAACACCATTCGAACCTCCCTTCCCCAGGAGTCGCCACCGCCAAAGCCTAGCGACAGTCCGGGCGGGAAAGATCGAGCTGGGAGTAAAACCGTGAAGCCTAGGTCGTCGCAAATCGGCAACATTAGTCAGACAAGCAACGCACCTTACAGCCCCAACATCGTGACTGGAGACCAAGGGCAGGTAATAATCAACAACCCTCCGCCTAATCCATACGGTGCAGTGGTTACGTGGGATTACAACGGTGCCAAACGGTCCCAAAGTGGCGGCAATATGCGACTCGTAGTGGGAGATGAGGTAGGGGCTTTCCAGACACTACTTCAGTTTGAATCGCAGAGCAAGTGGCAATCACTGTTGGAGTCCAGCGAGGCACAGATAAAACTTTCACCGACCTGGCCGACACCATATCTATTTGCGGCCGAGGCTAATGCCCACCTAGGTAATTTACAGTTGGCTGGGCAACAACTGCAGGCGGTCGAGCGTACCGTCGCCGATAATCCAGGCTATGCTCGGCACATCAGGAAGGTGCGGGACCTTTTGAAACCTTAGCAACTCTGAAGACCTCCAAGCTGGCCCGCCAACGGGACTTTCCTTATCAATCTGAGTTAGGCCGTGGCTGCTATAATCAAAAATTGCGCTCATGAAAAAGAACACCCTAGCAGCCCCGGTCGCTGAAAATTGCGCCGAAGCTTCCGCTCCACGCCTCATCCGCTCGACCACCGTCCTCTGCGTCCGCCGCGGCGACAAGGTTGTCATGGCGGGCGACGGACAGGTCACGCTCGGCGAATCCGTCATTAAGCACGGGGCGAAGAAAATTCGCCGCCTCTATCAGGATAAGATTCTTGCGGGATTTGCCGGCTCGACCGCCGACGCTTTCACGCTATTCAGCCGCTTCGAGGCCAAGCTGGAGCAGTATCACGGCAACATCGGCCGCGCCGCCGTCGAACTCGCAAAAGACTGGCGCACCGACAAATTTCTGCGGCACCTCGAAGCGCTGCTGCTGGTCACCGACAAGGAAACGACCTTTCTGCTGAGCGGCCAGGGAGATGTAATCGAGCCCGATACCGGCATTGCAGCGATCGGCTCCGGCGGCCCGTTTGCCCAGGCAGCAGCGCAGGCCCTGGCCGATCACACCCAGCTCTCGCCGCGAGAAATCGCCGAAGAAGCAATGAAGATTGCTGGCCGCATGTGCATCTATACCAATGACAAGGTGACGATCGAGGAACTCTAGCTGTTGGTCGTTCGTCGTTCGCCGTTCGCGCCATGATGCAGATGGTGTTGCGAACAGCGAAAAGCGAACGACGAACAGCGAAAAACGCATTTATGGCCATCTATCTACCCGGAACCGCCGAAGAAGAACAAGTCACCCTCGACGAACTGACGCCGCGCGAAATCGTCGCCGAACTCGACAAGTACGTTGTCGGACAAAAAGACGCGAAGCGCGCCGTCGCAATCGCCCTGCGCAACCGCATGCGCCGGCAGAAGCTCGCGCCCGAAATGGCCGAAGAGGTCATTCCCAAGAACATCATCATGATCGGCCCGACCGGCGTTGGCAAAACCGAAATCGCCCGCCGCCTCGCCAAGCTCGCCAACTCGCCGTTCCTCAAGGTTGAGGCTTCCAAGTTCACGGAAGTCGGCTACGTCGGCCGCGATGTGGAATCCATGATCCGCGACCTGGTTGAGATCGCCATCGAAATGATCCGCGAAGAAAAACTCGAAGATGTCGCCGACAAAGCGGAACTGAATGCAGAAGAACGCCTGCTCGATATTCTTCTGCCACCGACCTCGCCGCGTTCGGCGGATTCGAGCTCAGCCGCCAGCTCAGCCGGAGGCGTGGTCATCGACGCCAGCACCAGCCTGACCGAATCCTCCAGCCGCACCCGAGAGAAACTGCGTCAGCAGTTGCGTGAAGGCAAACTCGACGACCGCACCGTCGAAATCGAAACCCGCGAGCGCAATTTCCCGTCCTTCGAAATCATCTCCAACCAGGGCGTCGAGGAGATGGACGTCAACATCAAGGACATGTTGCCCAACATCTTCGGCCAGCGCACCAAGAAGCGGAAGATGAAGGTCAACGAGGCCTTCGAGTACCTGATCCAGGAAGAAGAGCAGCG
>PLIC01000053.1:10261-27512 GCA_003139995.1 Candidatus Acidiflorens stordalenmirensis
CGCATCCTGACCGAACCGAAGTCTTCGCTGACCAGGCAGTACATCGCGCTGCTCGAAACCGAAGGCGTGAAGCTGGAGTTCACGCCCGACGCGCTCGAAGAAGTAGCGCGCTTCGCCTTTCGCGTGAATGAAGGCACGGAAAACATCGGAGCCCGCCGTCTGCACACCATCATGGAGCGAGTGCTAGACGAAATCAGCTTCGAGGCGCCCGAAAAGAAAGGCCAACAGTTCGTGGTCGACGCGGCCTACGTGCAGAAGATGCTGAGCGAGATCGTGAAGGACCAGGATTTGTCGCGCTACATACTGTAAGTGTAGGGGCTTGTAAGTGTGGGGGCGGGCGACCTCGCCCGCCCCGGCTTTTAGCCGTTTTCATCACAAAGGCTCTGTTCGCCGGACACTGCACCACCACATCGGCCGGTGCTACCGTCTGCCGGTATGCTCAGGACGTACGAATATCGCCGTACACTTCCGCACTACCAGAAAGACAACAAAGCAATCTTGGGCACGTTTGCAACCTACCGTCGGTGGCATCTTCCGGAAGCTGCGCGGGAAATTGTCGTCGAAGCTTGTCGGCATGTCGACGGGACAAAATGCACCTTGCATGGCTTCGTTGTAATGCCAGACCATGTGCACCTGGTTTTCACACCGCTGGCCGACGATGATGGGCCCATTTCTCTGCCCGAGATCTTTCAGAAAATGAAGGGCGAATCCGCACACCGAATCAACAAGCTGCTCGGGCGGAAAGGGCGAGTCTGGCAGGACGAGTCGTTTGATCACGTTCTTCGTCGCGAAGAGAGTGTCGATGCCAAACTAGAGTACATCCGCTTGAACCCAGTTCGGGCTGCATTGGTGCAACACCCGGGAGATTATAAGTGGATGTGGTTCGAAAGGCGTGGTTGAGCTGGCCGTTGCGCTAGCGGTTGCGCGGGCGAGTCGCCCGCGCCCACACTGTTCCAACATTCTTCCATCCACGCGCGCTGCCTCTGATACTCTTTCTTTTTCCTCATGAACGCACATCTTGGAAAAATCATCGCGCTGGTCGCTTTCCTTCTGCTGCTGGCCGGTTGCGCGCAGATGGGGCCGCCGCTGCCGCCGTCGCTCGAACTCCCCAAGCCTCCGACCGATCTGCGCGCCAGCCGCAAAGGCAATCGCGTCACGCTGAACTGGAGCGAGCCCACGCTCACCACAGATCGCCAGAGTGTGCGCTACATCGGTCCGACCCTCGTCTGCCGCAGCTCTGAATCTGAAATCACCGAATGCGGGAATCCCGTAGCCACGTTACCGCCGCCACCTGCCGCACCGCAGAAGTCAGTCTCCGCGTGCCCCGCAGCGCAGAAGTCAAGCTCCCCGCGCCCCGCGCCGCAAACCTACACCGACACACTGTCCTCAACTATGCAACAGCAGGACCCGGCCGCTGAAGTCACCTACGCCGTCGAGGTCCTGAACCGCAACGCTCGCGGCGCAGGATTGTCGAATCGCGTGCACGTGCCCGCCGTCTTGACCCTGCCTCCGCCGAGCGACCTGGCCGCCGAACTCACCGGCGATGGCGTCGTGCTCACGTGGACAAGCGCCGGCGAATCACAGGATCTCCGCGCTAACTCTCCCAGCATCCAACATCGTTATCGGATCTATCGGCGCGACGAAGCTTCCGGCAAAGACGAGATGGCGGGCGAAGTCCCCTTAAACGAGCCTGGCGCTGCTCACTTCCTTGACTCAAGCCTCGAATGGGAGAAGACCTACCTCTATCGCATCACCGCCGTAAGCATCGTCAAACGTCCCGACAGCGAGATGCAGGTTGAGGGAGACAACACTCCGCCAGTGCGCGTCGTCGCCCATGACGTCTTCCCGCCCTCCGTGCCCGCCGGATTGCAGGCCGCGTACTCGGGCGAGGGACAGAAACCATTTATCGATCTCATCTGGGCGCCGGTGACGAGCGCCGATCTCGCCGGATACAACGTCTATCGCTCCGAAGCGAACGGAGCCGAAGTCAAGACCGAAGTTAAGACGACGATCAAGCTGAATTCCGATCTTGTGAAATCGCCCTCGTATCGCGATAGCGCCGTCGCCTCCGGCAAAACCTACACCTATTCGGTTTCTGCGGTGGACGTGCGCGGAAACGAAAGCCAGCGGTCCGAGGCGGCCAGCGAGCCCGTCCCGTAGATTTTTCTTTCGTGATCTTTCTGCCCCTTGCGTTTAGAAATTGTGTTTAGATAATGCTCTGATGAAATACTGCCGATTCCTTCTCAACGGTTCCGCCCACTACGGATTGGTCGAGTCTGTCGTGGGCAATAACGAAGACGAAATCATGCGCCTGCTCCTCCAAGCTCCGCAGGCGAGCGATGGCGACGTCGAAGGCCTTCCCAGCCGCCGCATGGACCGCATCCCACTCGCGCAGGCATCTCTGTTGCCGCCGGTGCAGCCTTCGAAGATCGTCTGCGTCGGCCGCAACTATCGCGAGCACGCTGCCGAACTCGGCCACGAAGTTCCGCAGGAGCCGCTCTTATTTTTCAAGCCGCCGTCTTCCCTGCTGCCGCCGGGTGGAACCATTCTTCGGCCCAAAGTTTCCGTGCGCACCGATTACGAGGGCGAACTCGGAGTCGTGATCGCGCGGCGCTGCCACCGGCTCGCCGACAGCGACGCCGTGCGCCCCTACATTCTCGGCTACACCTGCGTAAATGATTTCACCGCCCGCGACCTGCAGAACAAAGAGCCTCAGTGGGTCCGCGGCAAAGGGTTCGATACTTTCTGCCCGGTCGGGCCCATCGTCACCGACGGCATCGATCCCTGGGCCGGCGTCCAGGTCGAAACCCGAGTGAATGGCGATGTCCGCCAGTCCGGCAACACGCGAGATTTCATCTTCCCGCTCGACGTCGTCATCCGTTACATTTCACAGATCATGACGCTCGAACCCGGCGACCTGATCGCCACCGGCACGCCCCAGGGCGTCGGCCCGGTAGTCGCCGGCGACATCATCGAAGTTTCGATCAAAGGCATCGGATCGTTGCGCAATCCGGTGGCTGACCAACCGTAGCGAACTGCCGGAGCTTGTGGAGAGACGGACGCCAGGGCCCGCCCCAGCCGAGCGCAGCTCAGCCCTCACCAGTTCGCACCGGCCGCTAGCTCTCTGATTCTAATGAACTGGGACATAAACCGGGACATGGGCCGCTCATGCCAGTACTAACCAGTAAACGCCTTGGGGACGCTGCAACCTTGCTTACGTTACCCACGACATCACCCAAGGAACCTTGTTCTAAGATCTTTGCATCAAACCGTCTATAATTAGGAAACAGTTCCTCGGGGCAGCCCGATCACCCGATCCAAAGTCAAAAAAGCGAAGATCAAAATTATGTCGACGAAGTTGAAGGTCACTGTCATTGCCAGTTCGCTGGCCATTCTGCTGTTCGCCATCGTTGGCGGTTTTGTCAACGTTCGCGCATCTTCGAATGAGGGCGCGTATCGCCAGATGTCGGTTTACAGCGAAGTGCTGTCGCGCATCCGCAACGATTACGTGGAAGAACCCAATATCGCCGACGTCACCGATGGGGCGCTGCACGGGATGCTGGAGTCGCTCGACGCCAATTCCAGCTACTTGTCGGCGGCCGAGTATAAGCGCTACAAGACGATGAAGAGCGACGGCAAGGCGGATATTGGCGCCGCCGTCTCGAAGCGCTTCGGATACGCCGCCGTGGTCGCGGTGATTCCCGGAGGCCCGGCGGACAAGGCCGGCGTCGAGAACTCCGACATCATCGAGTCGATCGAGGGCAAGACCACGCACGAAATGTCCCTGGCTGAGATTCACAGCATGCTGTCTGGCGAGATCGGATCTACGATCACCGTGGCAGTGGTCCGGCCGCGGCGAGCCGAACCGGAGAAGATTGTGATCACGCGCGACGTGGTCGTCATCCCGCCGGTTGGCGAAAAGATGCTCGCGGACAACGCCGGCTACATTCAGGTGGATGCGTTCCCCGAAGGCGAGTCGCAGGAGATCGCCGGCAAAATTCGCGACCTGCAGAGGCAGGGAGCGAAGAAGCTCGTGCTCGATCTGCGCAACTCGGCCAGTGGCGAGGAGTCTGAGGGCGTCGCCACCGCCAATCTTTTTCTTGACCATGGCACCATCACGTACCTGCAAGGGCAGAAGTATCCGCGCCAGGCTTTCAACGCCGATCCTGCCAAGGACATCACGAAGCTTCCCGTGGCGGTGCTGGTGAATCGTGGCACGGCGGGGCCAGCCGAGATTGTGGCTGCCGCGATCCTCGAGAATGCTCGGGGCGACGTGGTCGGAGACAAGACCTTCGGCGACGGCTCAGTGCAAAAGCTGATCGAAATGCAGGACAACTCCGCGCTGATTCTTTCAATCGCGAAGTATTACTCGCCGGGCGGGAAGGCAATTCAGGATGTAGCCGTCACACCGAACGTCCTGGTCGCTGACGCCGCTGAAGACGACAGTGGATTGCCCGACGAAGAGCAACCGGCGACTCCCGGCGAAAAAGCCCTCGTCAAGAAAGATGAGAAGCCCAAGAGCCAGCAGGACGACCAACTCAACAAGGCGCTGGAAGTGTTGAAGAATCGGGAATCGAAGGGTTAGAGGTTTCAGAGTTTCAAGGTTTCAAATCGCTCGCCTTGGCGGGCGATTTTTTTGCTCAGAAACCTCGGGTCCGCAATACCTGACGTTTCCGTGGACTCTGAAACCTCGAAACCTGCCCTTTGCGTTAACATTGAAACACTGAAACTCTGAAACCTTGAACCCTGGCCCCTTGAAAGTCATCTATCAACATCTTCCGAGTGTGGAAATTGGCGGACGGAAGCTGGTTGGACTCGTCGTGTTCGCATTGCTCGTCCTGCTCGCCGCCGCGGTGGGCGCGGCGTCTGGCTTGCTGCTTGTCTACTCGACGGACCTGCCCCAGATCGAAGAGCTTGAACGTTACCGCCCCAGTTCCGTCACCGAACTCTATGACGGACAGGGTAGAGTCATTGGCACGTTTGCGCTGCAGCGCCGCGTCATCGCCACCTATGACGACTATCCGGAAGTTCTCCGCAACGCGCTGATCTCGATCGAAGACAAGGATTTCTACCGGCACTCGGGCATCAACGTCTGGCGCATCGTGGGCGCGGCGTATCGCGACATCGAATCTGGCGGGAAAGTGCAGGGAGCATCCACGCTCACCATGCAACTCGCGCGCAATCTGTTTCTCTCTCCCGACCGCTCGTTCTATCGCAAGGTGCAAGAGGCGCTGCTCGCCATCCAGATCGAGCGCCGCTTCACCAAGCCGCAGATCTTCACGCTCTACGCCAATCAGATATTCCTGGGCCATGGCGCTTATGGATATGAGGCCGCCTCGGAATACTATTTCAGCAAACCGGCGCGGCAGCTCAAACTGGAAGAAGCCGCGCTGCTCGCGGGACTTCCCAAGGCGCCGCAATATTACTCGCCGATCAACCACCCAGACCGCGCGCGCAGGCGCCGCGACCTCGTGCTCAATGCGATGCTCGAAGACGGCAAGATCACCAAGGTCCAAGCGGAGGAAGCAAAGGGCAAGCCGATCCTGCTCGACTTGCAGAAAGATCCGAATTCGCTGGCTCCGCACTATGTGGAGGAAATCCGGCGCTACCTCGAAGCGAAATATGGCAGCGATCAGGTTCACGAAGGCGGTCTGCGCGTTTACACATCGCTCGATATGGATCTGCAGAAAACCGCGCGCCAGGCGCTGCTCGACGGCCTCGCCGCCTACGAGCGCCGGCATGGCTGGCGCGGCAAACTCGTGAACGTGATTGAGCAGGGGCAAAAGCTCGACAAATACGAAGATCCGGATTGGGATGAGGAACCCGAAGTAAACGGATACATGCACGCGCTGGTCACGCAAGTCTCGCCGGGCGCCGCGGAAGTCCGCTTCGGCCAGCACACGGCCACGCTCTCGCAGGCCGATGCGGCTTGGACGAAGCGCAAGCTTCCCGACATTCTCCGCGTGGGAGACATCGTTTATATCAAAGTGCTTTCGCTCGACACAGGCGGAAAATCGCGCGTCAGTCTGGAACAGGATTCAGGCGCCGAAGGAGCGCTCGTCGCCATCGATAATGCGACCGGAGAGATCAAGGCCATGGTCGGCGGCCGTGACTTCAACCTCTCCAAGTTCAACCGCGCCACGCAGGCCCTGCGCCAGGTTGGGTCGTCTTTCAAGCCGTACGTCTATACCGCGGTGATCGACCAGGGCGGCAGCCCCGACGACACCATTCTGGACGCGCCGGTAACTTTTCAAACTGCCTCCGGCCCTTATTCGCCGCATAACTACGACGAAAAATTTGAGGGCATCATCACGCTGCGGCGCGCGCTCGCACAGTCCAGGAACATTCCCGCGCTCAAGCTGGCCGACCGCGTCGGCATTAAAACCGTGATCGAGTACGCGCACCGCTTCGGCATTACCGCGAACATTCCCGCATATCTTCCGGTGGCACTGGGCTCGGCGGAAATCACGCCGCTCGAGCAAACGTCGGCCTTCAGCGTGTTTCCCAACGACGGCGTGCGCGTCGCTCCGCGCTACATCACCCGGGTGACCGATTACGAAGGCCGCGTTCTGGAAGAAGATTTTTCCGACATCAAAGATGTCGTCAGTTCACGAACCGCGCGCGTCATGACCTCGATGCTGCGGGAAGTAGTGCTCCATGGCACAGCGATCGCCGCCGCCAAGATGCCTTATCCGCTGGCCGGCAAAACGGGAACGACCAACGATTTCACCGACGCCTGGTTCGTGGGCTTTTCTCCTTCACTCACCTGCGGCGTGTGGATCGGCTACGACGAAAAACAATCCCTCGGCGAAAAAGAGACCGGATCGCGCGCCGCGCTGCCGATCTGGATGCAGTTCATGAACGTCGCCCTGGCCGGCAAAGAGCCGGGTGAATTCCAGCCGGCGCCGGCTCAGCAGAACTCTTTCGTCGCGCAGAAAAAAGTCGACACGCCAGACGTCGCGCCCGGCGACGGCGAAACGCACTAGCGGCGGCGCATTGCGGATTCCGCGTCGACTGCCGCAATCGGCAAAATAATAATTGGAACAGTAAGAGTCCTCGATCCGTATCTGAATCGAGATGGTTCAGCTGGAACGAAGTGGGTAGTCAAGAGGGGGAGGATCTACATGGACGATAAGCTGGTTCGTGATGTGCGATACCTCAAGGTTTACTCTTTGGTTTTGACATTGGCGCTGTCTGCGATTTCGCTGGCTGCTTTTCGGCCGTATCACAAGACGAAGTTCGAACAGATCGACGCGCAACGAATCAACATTGTCGAGCCGAACGGCAAGATGGACCTCGCGATTTCTAATCAGAAGCTTTTTCCGCCTCCAGTGCTGAACGGCAAAGTGATGGAGCGATCGGGTCAGGCGATGCCCGGCATGATTTTCTTTAATGGGAAAGGAGATGAGCAGGGCGGATTAGCCTGGAACAGCGGGACGAAAGACGGCAAATACTGGGCTGGCGGCGGGCTGATGTTTGACCAGTACAATCAGGATCAGACGGTTGGCTTTGTGTACGACGACGATAACGGCCAGCGGTCGGCCGGTCTCCGCGTTTGGGATCATCCCGACTATCCGATCACTGAGATTTGGGACAAATCGCAGATCATAGAAAAGATGAAGCCAGGTCCGGAAAAGGAACAGGCTCAGAAGCGCCTCGGGGAGGAATGGGGCTCGCAGCGAGTGTTCGTCGGCAAACAGCCCGACAAATCGGCGGTTCTGCTCCTCGCTGATACCAAGGGCAACACACGACTCAGGATCGAGGTGGATGCAGCGGGCAATCCGAATCTCGCTTTTCTGAATGAAAACGGAAAGGCGATTTACACGCTGCCGCCGGCCAAGTAGATTAACTTCCGCAGCAGCCGGCCAATCCGCACGATTCTATAAAGAGGAAAAAGCGCTCCGGGCAATCGCACCGCCGCAATGTCACCCGTGCTCGGCGTCCATACCAGCCGCCAGAGATATCGCATGCGGTCGCCGCGGCGCTCACGCAGTTTCATGATCAGGCGGAAGTATTCGGTGGATTCGAAATCATAGGCCGCACCGCGAGCGAGACGCTCGGCGAATTCGCTGCCGAGAGCGGGCACTCGAGGATCGGCCGCTATCATTTCTTCCGCGGATTTCGGAAGCTCCGCCCGAAGCACGTTCTTCACCAGCCAGAAACTTACGCCGAGAACACGAACGATTCCCAGAGCACGTGCCTGGGAGAACACCTGGGCGTAGTCGATGGTCTGGTTTCGGGATTGAGACCGCAAAGTCTCCGCAATATCCGCAAGCCAGATCAGCCGCGCCCAAAGATGCTTGGCGGCGTGCAGGCACAGCACCAGCAGCGCATCTTCAGCAGACAGGCAAGGCATTTCGCAGCCGCCGACGACGGTGCGGCCCGCGCGCGTCAGCAGATCCTCCACGCCCAGATCAACCGCATAGAAATGCGGTAGCAACGCCCACTGCAGTTCGACCAGGTTCCGTCCCGCTGCGCCGTCAAACGAGCGCTCGTAGCCTGTGCGCAGCCACAATCGCTCGACGCCCGGGGTAAGATCCGCGGAAGGGCGATATCCGATTTCGGCCAGCGCCTGCTTCGCTCGCTCGAAATCGGAGGGAGAAATCAGTAAATCAAGATCGGAAAAACTTCGCAGGCCGAGATCGCGGTAAACCGACTGCGCCAGTACCGGCCCCTTGTACGGAACCGCCCGCAACTCGCTGCGCTCGAAGTGCTGCATGATGCGCGCCAGTTCGGCGGCGAACCACAAGCTGCGCCGCAGGTTCGTTTCATATGCAGATCGCAGTGAAGATTTGATTTTCGATGGGAGGCCGCGAGCGTGTTCGATCAGGTTGCGCGCCGCGAGCGGAAGAATTCCATGGTGCTCAGCCAGGCGAAGAAATTCGCTCCAGTCGAGAGTCGACAGATCCCAGTTCGCAATGCGCTCGATCCGCTCCAGAGACATCTCCGCGCCAGCCAGCGCGCACAGGAGACCGAATCCGTCTGCTCTCTGCGGTGCATTGCTCGACATGGAAGACGAAGGCAAGAGTTTGGTCATGGAAGCGGATCCCGACGGATAGACAAGCGACGGCAAACCGGAATCATTAGGATCGCGAATCGCCACTATAATACAGAGTCTTCGGTGCGCGCCCGAAACTTCGTTCGCAATTGGCTGTTCGGGGTTTGCCGTTCGTTGTTCGCAATTCGTCGTTCGGATATTGTCGTTCGCAGCTCGCCGTTTCATTTTCATGGACCGAGTCGTCTTCGAATCCGTTCGCAAGATCTTTCGCCATCGTCCAGCTCTGTTCAATTGGTTGGGACGGGAGCGGGGCGGCGAAACCGTTGCCTTGAAAGACGTTTCTTTCTCGGCGGCGCGCGCAGAGGTGTTGGTGCTGCTCGGCCCGAACGGCAGCGGAAAAACCACGGCCCTCAAGCTGATCTCGACCATGCTCCTGCCCGATGCGGGATCGGTGCGAGTGGGTGGCTTCGATGCGCGGCGCGATGCCGGAGCAGTCCGGCGGCACGTGGGCATCGCCGTCGCCGCGGAGCGTTCATTTTTTCCGCGTCTCTCGGCTCGCGAGAACCTCGATTTCTTTGTCAGCCTCGACGAAGTTCCGCGCAGCGAGCGCGCGCAAAGGATCAAAGAAGTTCTTCGCGATACGGGCCTCGAAGAGCAAGCCGACACGCTGGTCATGAAGTTTTCCAGCGGCATGTATCAAAGGCTGGGGATTGCGCGCGCCCTGGTCAAGCGGCCCAGCGTGCTTTTGCTCGACGAACCGACGCGCAGCCTCGACGCCGCCACCACCGCCCACTTCTGGACCACCATCCGCGCCTTGGCACGGCAAGAGACCTGCGTTCTGCTCGCCACCCACAACTTCGCGGAAGCGGCCGCGGTCGCGGATCGCCTGCTCCTGCTGCATCGCGGCGCATTGCTCGCCGATCGCGCCGCTGGGCGATGGCGAAAGCGCTGAGGCGCTGCGCTCTTTCTACTTCCGCATGACCGGTGAGATCGATGAGAAAGATTTGTGATTTGTAATTGGTAATTTGCAATTGGCGATTGCGTCTCGGAATTGATCGCTCACAGAAGGCGCTGTTCGCCGTTCGCGGTTCGCTATTCGTGAGAACCGTTCGCCCGGCGAAAAGCGAACAGCGAACGACGAGCTTTAAATTAATTACAAATCCGTTCTAACTTATGACTTCGACTCTGGACAAGCTCTACGCAATCCTGCGGCGGGATTTGCTCACGGCCATCCGCCACCGCAGCGGTTTCGTCGTGACCCTGGCCGGAGTATTCACCGAACTGGCGGCTTTTTATTTTCTGTCGCGCGCCATCGGTCCCAGCTTTCGACCCGGTGGCGTCGAGTACTTTCCGTTCCTTCTGGTGGGCACGGGTGTCTACACTTTTTTCGTAATGAGTGCACAAGCCTTCCTGAGCGCGGTGCAGGAAGCACAGCAGACGGGGACGCTGGAAGTGCTCATGACGACTTCGACCGCCCCTGCTGAGCTCGTCATCCTCAGCTCGATTTCTGCCTTTGCCGGAAACCTGGTCAATCTGCTGGTCTATCTTGTCGCGGGAGTCGCGGTTTTCCGGGCGGCGGTCCACGCCAATTTTCTCGCGTGCGTGGCAGTAATGGTTCTCTCCCTGGCGATCGCCCTGGCCCTCGGAATCACCGCGGCCACGCTTCAGGTTGCGTTCCAGAAAGGTTCGGCGCTGTTGTGGCTGCTCGGTTCCGGGCTCTGGTTTCTGAGCGGCGCTATGTTTCCGATTCAGAGCTTACCGCGCCCGCTCGAGCTTCTCGCGCGCGCGGTCCCTCTTACTTACGCCATCGATGGAATGCGCGGGGCGCTGCTGAAGGGGCAGCCCCTGATGGCGATGGCCCCGACGCTGGCCGTTCTGGCCGGGTTTGGCGTGGTCCTGTTGCCGCTCGCGCTGGCCGGCCTGTCGCTAAGTTTGCGGCGGGCGCGGCAGGATGGAACGCTATCGTTTTATTGAGGATGTTGATTCGCTTTCTTCGGATTGCGACGAAGTCATACTGGCACCGGGGAAAGCCGTGTAGTACACTGCCTTTACTCTTATCAAAACTGTGGGATAAGTCAGCGGCTTGATCAACTGGCTTGACCGGCTATGAACGACAATCGGGCCCCTCGCGAGAAACAGCGGCAAGCGGGCAACGCGAGTAAAGAGAAGAAGCTCTACCAGAAGCCGGCATTCCGCTATTAACGGGTTTTCGAAACGCTCGCTCTCTGTTGCGGCAAGAAAGGCGGCATCTTTTCTCAATGTTCGCACCCGCTAAACAGTCCCTGATACTGGAAAACACCGCGAGTGCGGCGCGCTCGAGTTGGAGCTCGGAACGCTCGGCCCTGGTGGCGGATGCTTTGCGTCGCAGTGGCCGTTTGCGTCTGCAAGTTCACGGCGAAAGCATGCTGCCCGCTCTTTGGCCGGACGATGTGGTCGAAATCGCAAGCTGCTCGCTCGAAGACGTCCGGCCCGGCGAGATCGTGCTCGCGCTGCGTGATGGCCGCCTTTTCCTGCACCGCCTGGTCCTGCATTCCTTCGTCACCCCCGGCAAGCCGAACGGCTTCGTGCTGCGCGGCGATTCCATGCCTGCTTCCGACCCTCAGTTCCCTCCCGAAGCACTGCTGGGCCGCCTGGTAAGCAGCGCTGACAAAGGGCGAGGTGCGTCTACATCCACTCTGCGCCTGGGGTTCGGCGCGAAGTGGTTTGGCGCGAGGTGGTCTCGCGCTGTGGGAATTCTGCTCTGTCATTGCGGCGTGGCACGGCGTCTTGCTCTGAGGCTTCACCGCCGCCGGAAGGCATCGGCGCGCGAATTGCGAAACGCGGAGCCCGCTGCGGATCTCACTTCCGCAGAGTGGGGAGACCTCTGATGGCCGCGGCCCGAAAAGTCGCGTGCTTAGAGATCGGCGGAATTCCGATAGCTTTGTCCACCTGTGACGAGGGCTTCCTCGACCTGCTGCGCCAGCGCTATGCCGGGTTCCTGAGCTCTTCGCGTCCCGAGTTTGAGCTTGAGTTCGATCTCACCAGCACAGGAACGGTTTCCGATGACGACGTTCGGGTCCGCCGCGAAGGTGGCGAGTGGCTCATGGAGCGCGGAGACTTCCAGGCGCGCTGGGACCCGCGCACGGGACGAGGCAGCGTGCGGCAAAACGCCAACCCGTATTCTCTCGATTCGGTGCTGCGCATTCTTCACAGCCTGATTCTTGCCGAGCGCGGCGGATTCCTGCTGCACTCGGCCAGTGCGATTTGCGATGGCCACGCATATCTGTTCTCGGGCGTATCGGGCACGGGGAAAACCACGATGACGCGGCTCGCACCAGCGGATGTCACTCTGCTTACCGACGAAATTTCCTACCTGCGCCCGAGCGCCGGCGGCTACGCGGCATTCGGCACGCCTTTCGCCGGAGAACTGGCCAAGGCCGGTGAGAATTGCGCGGCTCCGGTCTCTGCCCTTTTTTTTCTGGAGAAGGGTGCTGGGAACCGCGTGGATGAGTTGTCGTCCGCGGAAGCTCTCCGGCGACTGATGCGCAATATTCTTTTTTTTGCCGAAGAACCGCGCATGGTAGAAAAGCTTTTCGCCACGGCATGCGATTTCGTTGCCAGGGTTCCCATTCGCCGCCTGACGTTCTATCCTGATGCCAGGGTGTGGGACCATGTATGCAACTTCGCACGCAACTTCCAGGGGGTGCCCGAACATGCCTGAAAATTGCATTTACATAGCGCGCAGTTCTGCGATTGCCGCCCGCGCGCTGGCCGGCGAAATGATGGTCATGAATTCGGCCGATTCGACGTTCTTCACGCTGAACGAGGTCGCAACCGTCATCTTTCAAGCCGCCGACGGCCACACGCCTCTGCGGGATATTGTCCGCGACCGGGTCTGCGAGCAATTTGACGTCGATCCTGAACAAGCTCGGGCCGACGCCGAACAGTTCGTCACCGAGCTTTCCAGCTACGGAATTCTTATCGTTTCGAATCAACCTCTGGCTTCGGAGGCGACCTGATGAGCCTGATGAGTGAAGTAGGCCAGAAGGCATTTGACCTGGGCGTGCCCATCGCGGTGCACATCGATGTCACTTATCGCTGCAACGAGCGCTGTGTGCATTGTTATCTCGATCACGACGACCACGGCGAGATGACGACCGCCGAAATCAAGGACGTGCTCGATCAACTGGCCGAGGCCGGCGTTTTCTTTCTCACTTTCAGCGGCGGCGAGGTCTTTATGCGCCGCGACTTCTTTGAGATTGTCGAACACGCCCGGCGTCTCATGTTCAACGTCAAGATCAAGACCAACGCGGTGATGATCCACGAAGAAGAAGCGCGGAGAATTCGCGAACTGGACGTAGACACGATCCAGATCAGCGTCTACTCGCATCGGCCCGAAGTTCACGATGCCATCACCGAGCTGCCGCACTCGCTGGAGCGCAGCATCAAAGCCATTCGCTTCTTGCGCGAGCAAGGACTGCGAGTGACCATCGCCAACGTGCTGATGACCGTGAATTCTTCCGATCAGAGCGGCGTGCAAAAACTTGCCGCCGAACTCGGGGTTCATTACACGCTCGATCCCACCATCACGCCCATGATGGACGGCGACACATCCGTTCTCGCGCTGCGTATTCCGGGCGAAGAACTGCCGGAAATTTTCCGCAATCCCGCGCTGGTCGGCAGCCAGGAAGAGTTCTGCGCGCCTCCGAAGCCGCCTTCGAAAGAAGACCTTGAAGGTTACTCGTGCAGCGCCGGTCATTCCTTCTGCTACATTTCGCCCTACGGCGATGTCTTTCCCTGCGTGCAGTTTCCACTTCCTACGGGAAATATTCGCCGGCAGAAGTTTCTGGATATCTGGAATTTGTCGCCGCAGCTAAAAGAGGTCCGCTCCATCCAAGCCAAAGACCTGACCGTCTGCTCGTCGTGCTCGCATGTCACCAGTTGCACGCGTTGTCCGGGGTTGGCCTATGTGGAAGGAAGTATGCGGGGCCCATCCACTGCGGATTGCGAGAAGTCGTTCTACCGGACGGGCGTGCCGACGGCGAACATGCTGCAGCACGGGCTGTCGAAACCACGCACTACCGCGCCACTGATCCAGATTCGGCCGATCGCGGTTCCCGCATGATGCGGGAGCGCCGGTTACAGCATGCTCCCGGCGGCGGCGTTGTGGCTGCGGTTTAGGTCGACGACCGTTTCCGCGCTGGCCAACTGCTCCAGGATTCGCTGCAAGGCGGCGCGGACCTCGTGCGTCGCTTCACTGAACTTCAGCGCCGCTCCAATACCCATGTCCATGCGCACGACTTCGCTATCCATCGAAACGTTCGTATGTTCGTACGAGAAGGCGAGTTTCAACTGCGATCCGGGCAACAGGAGGCCGCTGGTTTCAACATAGCAACCGCCCAGGCTCAGGTTGGTAACGATCCCCAGCATCGCCAGTTCCTGACCGCTTCCAGAAATTTCCGTGGTGAGCCGGCCCCGCACCCGCGGATACAGACGGCGGTCCTTCTGAATCGACTGACTCTGCTTCTGCAGATACATGCGTTTGTCGGCTTCCGAGAGGATCTTTTCGGCATCCATCCCATCTTCGGGATACACGGCCTTGCCAACGCTCAGCGATAGAATGTCTTCGTTGCAGACCTCTCTTCCCGCTTGTCTTGCCAGGTCCCGCATCTGTTCCGCTTTGCGCGCGGCAGCTTCTGGCGTGAGTCCGAGAGCGATGACCACGAATTCGTCGCCGCCCATGCGCGCAACATAATCGTACTCACGGCTGGTTTCCTTGAGGGAACGCGCAAACAGCCGCAGTACGCGGTTCCCTTCCAGGTGTCCAAAGCGGTCGTTGATCTGCTTGAAACGGTCCATGTCGGCGACCATCACGGTCAGCGTTTTCTTGTCGCGTTTGCAGCGCGCCAGTTCCCGGTCGAGTTGCAGGAATAGCGAGCGCGCATTGGGAAGACCGGTGAGGTAATCGGTAACCGCGGAACTCTCCGCTTGCTCGTACTTCATCGCGTTCTCGATGGCGAGCGCCATCTTGGAACTTATCGCCAGCAAAATGCGCAGGTGATCGGAGGTAAAGAAATCCTTTTCCGCATGGTACAAAGCCACCACGCCGACCACGCCCTGCAAGCCCTCGAGCGGAACGGCGAGGGCCGAGTTCAGAGTGCTGTACTTTGAGGCATCGTTCAGATAACCGGGTTCGACCGAAGGATTGCCATTCAGGATCGGTTTAAGGTTTTGCGCTACCCAGCCCGAGAGCCCTTGCCCCATCGGAATGCGCAGCGAAGCAAACAGCCGGAAGTTGTCGCCATTCACATATTCCGGCACCAGTTCATCGCCGTGGCGGACGTAGATCGCAATCGCATCGTAAGGCATCGCCCGCAGCAGCTTCACGGCAAATACCGAGAGCGTTTCGTCCAGACTGAGCGAAGCCCCCAGATCCTGGCTGAGTTCGAAAAGAGTCTGCGCTTCCTGGCGCGCCGCTGCGATCGAACCCAGGAAACTGCGCTCCGGCGATTGCCGCTTCCCTTGCGCCTCGAACCCGGCTGCCGGTTTGATGGCCGACTCAGCGTTCGCGTCTTTGTCTTTGACTTCCGTGGATAACTTCTGCTTGCCGAGACCGTCGGTGCGTTCGTGGACCAGTTGCTCAAGATCCACATATCTTCGTTGGAGCACGCTGACCACTTGCGGATCAAACGACTTTCCCGATTCATCCGCCAGCCGCGCCATCGCTTCATGCAGAGGCAGCGCCCGCCGGTATTGGCGATTCGAAGCCAGCGCGTCCAGAAAATCCACTGCCGCCAGGATGCGGGCGCCAATCGGAATTTCGGTCCCGCGCAACCCCAGGGGATAGCCAGTCCCGTCGTACTTTTCGTGATGGGCCCGCACGATGGGCACGACCGGGTACGGAAAGCACACCCGTTCCAAGATTTCCGCTCCCACCAGCGGATGAATCTTCATTTTCTCGAATTCTTCCGGCGTCAGGCGTCCCGGCTTCGAGATGATGTGCTCGGGAATCGCCAGTTTGCCGATGTCATGCAGCAAGGCTGCGGCCTGCAAGGCCTCCATTCCCTCCCGGTCAATCTTGAGTTCCTTCGCCACCTCGACGGCGTAGACGCGAACCCTCTGCAAGTGGTCGTGAGTTGTCTGATCCTTGGCCTCGATGGCGAGCGCGAGTACCTCGATTGTGCGCAGGTGCAAGTCGGCCATCTCTTGCACGTGCCGCTTCTCGTCTTCCAGTTTGCCAAGGTAGAGGCGGTAGGAACGGTAGATGAGGTACACCACCGGAAGCGTCAGCAACGACGTCTGCCAATCGGCAAAACCGTGCAGCCAGCTCATCATGCCGGCCACGCCCGCGCCCACCACGTAGTAGGGGAAGCTCCAAAAGTAGCAGTCTACCCAGATTTTCCGTAGCGACCTGCGTTCCGTCAACGAAATGAAGGCCGCAATCGGAAGCGTATTGGCGACGAAGTAAACGCACGCCGCCAAAAATAGCAATGTAGAGGGGTTCACGGCGTGATGCGCCAAGGAATAGCGATACGAGGCGAAGGTCACCGCGATGGCCAGTGCCGTCGAGCAGACGTTGAAGGCGACTTGAATCGGAATCAGACGATCGCCTAAGCACTGCACCACCACCGCGGCACAGCCCAGCGCCATGGCTTCCGGGAAGCTCAGTTCCAGCACACCCAGCAGCAGAAATAGAAAGTTCACCGACATCGTGCCGGCAATGCCGGGCGGGTTCACCTTGAGCCGCGAGGCCGCCAGCGCAATCACCAGATAACAGATAAATTTGAGCGGGTTCTCGCTCTGGCCGTGCAAGACCGTATAGGTCAGGACGGCCGTCCCGCAGAGCACGACCACGGCAACAAAAAAGCGAGGCGCCGCGCTCATGTCCCTCCAGGATTGAGGGCGAGTTTCCATTTCGGACGAACTCCTCCCCGGGAAGCCGGATTGCAATTCCCAGGCGCAAAACGGGGCAATACTCATTGATAACAGGCACGGGAGGGGCAGGAAAGGATTTGGATATTTGGAGGTAAACTTCCGTAACGAGGGAGGGTCACCTCTTGGCACTGCTTCGCCCCTCCGAGCACCGGAATAGAGCTCTTAAGCCATAGAAAAGACAGTGCCAGCCGCCGCTTCCGCAAACGACAGTTGCCAGTGGCCAGTTGTCAGTCAAGCCTTCGCCGGCGTCGCTTTCACTGGCAAGCGGCCACTGGCAACTGTCCCTGGTTTGACTTGCCGGAACTCTCCGGCCTAACACTAGAGCGTTTTCTGAAATGG
>PLIC01000100.1 GCA_003139995.1 Candidatus Acidiflorens stordalenmirensis
CAAAACTTATTTAGTGTTAACACGCCCTAGCACGATGACGAACGGCAAATGTCACCTATTTACACCCATTATCGCCAACACCGTCAGCTGCTGATCGGCGGGCAGATCCTTAGTCTTTGGCTGCTTGCTGTGACCGCCAGTCTCAAGTTTTCGGTTCTCGTCTTCGGGCCCTTTTCCTGCGAGGCAACAGCTGCCGGCGACCCTTGCGGCGCTTACGCCCGCGGTGTTGGACTTCCACCCAGCCGTGGTTCGGCAGGGTCGGACCCAGATACACGTGTGTCGATTTGTTCCCTCCTTGGGGCAAAGTGTTCCGCTCCATCTACCAGAACGGACTTGTTTCTGGAGCGAGGTTCGTACAGCGAACTTCGGATTGGTCGCCGAATCTTGGAGCACAGATGTTCATCCACCTGCACGAGTAGTTGGGCGGTGTGCGGGGTGTCAAATCCGTCTACGATCGTCAACATCAGCGGCAGTTTGAAACCGTGAGAGTATTCGGGAGGGATACGTGTCGCCGAGCGCCCCAAGAGAAAGCCGTCCAAGGGGCGCCCAGGCTTCACTTCTACACCTATACGGTCATTGAGAACGACATTACCGGGGAACTCTGGGCCCGAATAGAATTTGTAGACTCCTGAGGTACTTGTCCACCAGTCCACGTTGCACGGTCTCTCCGACAGTTCGAGGTCCCCGAAATCCTGAATTTGTGCAGCCCTATCCGAGGTTATCCGCAGATCGAGGATGACGCCCATCCCGCCGCAGAAATCGAAGGCGAAGCTCTGAAGGGGATTGTTCTCGATCTTGAGCTTTGGAAGATTGAGATGGGCAGAGTGATCGAACTCGCGAAGATACCCAGCGTCCTGGATCCGGCGAATGATCTCGGTCTTTTTTCCGTTTGGCATCAGCCGCCCCTTTTCGTTCCTGATTTATGTGCGCAATGTACATGACGTACATCACGTTCATGATGTGCGTCAGGCGAAAGCTTTTTACAAATGTCGCATTTCTCGATCTGCCCTCGAAAAAAAGGAACGTCCAGGGAACGAGCCAACTGGTGGATCCTCCCTTTACATTCGGTTGAGAGTAGGAATCCATAGCCCAAGCTGTCCCGACGCAGTCCAAGCGAAAAAGAGCGCACGATACTGCCAACCCTGCGCGCCTCCAGGCGATACCCGTCGCCGCGGACATCCAGGATTCCGTTCGCAAGGTCCGCGACTTCCCCGACATGCGCATTTGCCTTTTTTTCATGGCATGCGATCAATAGTGCCTCGAGAACGACCGCTGATTCACATCGGGCATGATCGAGACGGCGTTCCTCGTCTTGCGGCTCCAGGAGTCTCACGACGCGCGTCTGCAGTTCCTCGCAGTCAGGAAAGCAAGAGCCGAGGACAGATGCCAGAGCGCGGGTGGCCCCACTTAAGCTGCTGGGATCGAATGTCACGCTTGCCACATGCGACCGGTTCTTCAAGCGGTACATCAGCAATTGAGGCTGGAAAGCCCCCGCGATCTTCCCCAACGCTTTTGCGTCAAGGATCTGCGGCCGGATCTGCGGCGTCGCATTTATTCGGCAGAAGGTGTTCGGAACGGTATCGTCCAGTTCGTGGTCACTTTCCAGAACCACTGCGGAAAACGGCCGGTTCACAATTCGTCCAGATCGTGCCATTTCAAATCCATGACACTGGGTTGCACCCAGGAATCTGAGGCGAGAGCTGAACTGCCTCGGATCACTGATGACAAACGTCGGCGAGCATCCCGCCGGCAAATTCCAGTGGCCGGCCGGTTCGAAAAAAACTGCGGGAATTGCATGACGGCAGAAGCATCCTAACAGTCTAAGGAACTGCAGGACTTCCCACGTGTCGATCCCGGTCACGATCGCGCGGGGTGCAGGATCCCGGCACTCCGCGAAGTGGGTCGCAATGGCGAAGCAAGTCGCCATTTCGGCATTGTTGCGCTCCAATCCGCACATTGATTGGAAAACCCCAGCAATGCTGTTGAAGAGGTGCGCAGTGGACTTGTAATCAGAAACCCCCGTTGCGAGTCTGATCTCGTTCGGGAGAGCATCACCGATTTTCACCGGAGTAAACCGGTGCTGGCCTAACTGGAATTCCCGGCACGTGGAGGCGCAACCGCCACTCCAGCGCAAGAGGAGGGTAGAATTTTCGCCTTTGCGAATCAACTCGAACTGGTCCCCATTGGGCAGAACAGCGCTAGCAATTGGGGAAGAAACTGTATGCCCAGAACCCTTCACGGTCTTCTCCCAAGGCAGGCCGTCCCAAATACGGGCAACCTGCAACATTCTGACGCAATACACCTAGTTTTCAGATTATGGAGATACGTTCAAGACAAATGCTTATCGCATCCGAAGGTTACTAAATCATCTCATCCGCAGGTTACTGATCCACTCTCTCGGGCATCGGGATACCCGAGAGGAACCGGCCATTTCTGTGCCGACTCCTTTTGCTAGTGTCCGCCGTCCTCGTGAGGTTGTCAACGAGTAGTCTTGTCCAATACAAGATG
>PLIC01000301.1 GCA_003139995.1 Candidatus Acidiflorens stordalenmirensis
ACGACACGTTTCGATTTAGGTATTGACAAGTGCAAACTGGTGGGAGTAGCCTCTCGCTGTTCGTTAATTTGAAACGTTTCAGATTGTCGGTTTTTTCGCCACGGCAAATCCTGATTACGAATTCCTTATGGGAGCTTGGCACTCGTTGTGCCGGGAGGGTATATGTCACGGAATTACAAACGGAACTACGAAGTCTTGTTGCTCGGGTTCGTCATTCTTGCGGCCACCGTGTTGCTGGCCCAGGTCATTATCACCAGCACTATCGTGGGCACCGTGACCGACCCACAAGGGGCTGTGGTCCCCAGCGCGAAAATAACACTCACGAACGTGGACACCGGCGTCCAGTGGAAGGCGGCCACCAGCGCGAGCGGCGACTATCGTTTTCCCAACCTGATCGCCGGCCACTACAAGGTCGAGGTGACCCAAGAGGGCTTCGAGCATGCCGTTTCGACTGTGCTGGCCCTCGAAAACGGCACGACCCAGCGCGTTAACGTCGGACTCAAGCTGGGACAAACCACCGAGACGATCGAAGTCACCACCGCCGCCGCGCTCATTAAGACCGATGATGCTAACATTTCGGAGGTCATCGAGAACAAATTCGTCAACGACCTGCCCACGCAGGGCCGCAACTACCTGAACTTCGCCCAGATCTTGCCGAATTTCAACAGCGGCACCGGCGATACTTCGCGCTTGGCCTGGGGACTTGCTTCGGCAAGTATGCCGGGCGCAATGCAGTTGAATGTCGGGGGCACCAATTACGGTGTCGGCTATTACATCGATGGTCTGAACAACAACGACAATTGGGTGGAAGGTCCGCTCATGAACGTCAACCAGGACACCATCCAGGAGGTCAAAGCGGAGGTTTCGAACTATTCCGCGGAGTATGGCCGCGATGTGGGCCAAATCAGTGTGACTTCGAAATCGGGGACCAATGCCCTGCATGGATCGGTGTACGACACCTTGCAGAATGAGGGCATGAACGCCAATGATCCGTGGAGCATTTATCAGGGCATACCGCGCAGTGCGTATCACCAGAACCAGTATGGCTTCACGGTGGGTGGGCCCGTTTACCTCCCCAAGATATTTAACGGGAAGAACAAGTTGTTCTTCTTCGGGTCGTTCGAGCGCTTGCGCAACCGCGGCATGAGTCAATACACCGCCTACGTCCCAACCACTGCCGAGCGTGGGGGGGACTTCAGTAATTGGCTGACTCTTTTTCCGGTCGATCCAACGCAGTGCAATGGCGTGCCGGGTAGTGAGCCCGGCAACTGCCGTTACGTGATTTACGACCCATCCACGCTTGACCTGAGTACCAGTACGCGTCAGCCATTCCAGTACGGTGGCGTGTACAACGTCATGAATCCCAATGACGTGGCTACCCAGGCTACGACTTATCTTTCGCATTTCCCGCTGCCGAACGGCTATTCGTCGCCCGAGCCAGGCGACTTCAATAATTATGCTGGAAGCTATACCGCCGGCATCAATAACAACAACTACACAATTCGCGCGGACTACAATCTCAGCAGTCGCGATTTCGTTTATTTCCGCTACTTGCGCGACAACGGCGGCCTGATCAATGAGTGTTGCCTGCTGCCGGCTTTGTCCATGGGCAGCGGTCCCTTGCACCGCGCGAATACGTACCAGGTCCACTACGTGCACGCCTTTAGCTCCAGTTTCAACAACGAATTCAATGTAAGTTGGTATAGAGGGTACAACTTCAGCGACGATCCTTCGCAAGCCAACGCGTTCGCCAATTCCTGGGTCCCGGGTCTCCTCCAGAACTCGTCCTCGAATATGGCGGGGTTTACGTCGTATGACAAGAGCCTGTTCAACATAAGCAATGACGCCACTTTCAGCGTGGAACTCGGCGGCATTGGAGCGGGGTTGAACCTGGGATCGACCGAGTATTGGTACCAGTACGTTCCGATCTTCCAATTGTCGGACAACCTTTCGAAAACCATTCGGCGTCACAACTTGAAGGCCGGCTATTACATGCACCGCCGCCGCGAGCGCGACAATGACGTCATTCGCTCGGTGCAATTTTGGGGGAACTACACCGGCGAAGGGTCCTACGCAAGCGATGGTTCCGGCAATGGGATCGCCGACTTCGAACTTGGCGATGTGAGCGGTATGAACCAGCGCACGCCCGTGGCCAGTGGCGATGCCAGCCTGTATTACGCCATGCCCGAGTATGGCATGTACTTCGGCGACACGTGGAATGCGACTCGAAAACTTACCGTGACCCTGGGTCTGCGTTACGACCTGCCCATCCCCGCATATTCCGTGGACAATTACTGGGCCGTGATTGACCAGACGTATCCGGGGTGGCGATTTGTCATGCCAGGGTTAACTCCAGGGACCCAAGCTCACCCCTTCTCCGCGGACAAGAAGGATTTCTCGCCGCGCATTGGGCTGGCTTATCGATTGGGAGACAAAACGGTGATCCGCAGTGGTTACGGCATTTTCTATGAGACGGGCCGCTTCAAATTCCTCGACCAGACGACCTGGAACGGGCCGGGGTACGGAGGAAATTCCTACTATTCCACCAGTGCGCCTGGTGTGACCGACCCGGGACAGACCTACTACACCTTCGCCAACACATTCCAAGCGCCCGTTACCGTAGCCAGGGGCACATGGCCGTATTCGCTGGGCACGGACGCAGGTTTGATGTGGACCCCTACCCCTGGCAGTGACAATGCGTACATCACATCGACCCTTGATCAGAAAACCTGGGCGACCCCTTACAGCCAGCGCTGGAGTTTGGATGTCCAACGCGAACTGGGAAAAGCCGCAGTGGCGACACTCGGCTATGTGGGTTCCGAGGGTACGCATCTTCCTATTCAGTATGACTTGAACCTCTTTCCACAAGGCTTTTACCCGGACATTTACACTTCGACCTGTCTCACGTGTGATGCGGCACGTCCGCTGACGGCGGTGGTACCGGGCCGCTGGAGCGGTATTAATTCGGTCCGCCCGATTCAGAGTAACAACTACAACGCCATGAATGCCGAATTGAAAATCCGCGGCTGGCATGGCTTGACGAGCCAGGTTTCCTACACCTGGTCGAAGCAGATGGATGAATTCTTCGGCGAACTGGAGAATGGCGAAAGCGGCGTCCAGGCGATCGGCGGCCAGTGGCACCCGCGTTGGAGTTATGGTCCCTCCGATGCGAACCATACCAACCGCTTCGTGACTGCTTTCACCTATGAGTTGCCGGGAAAGAGGATTGGAAACCGCCTGCTGCGCCAGGCGATCGGAGGCTGGCAGATCAATTCCATTGCCACCTTCGAATCAGGGGCGCCCACAACCATCTGGAACGGCTCCACCAGGTCGTACGACGGCATGGGAGATGTTCCAATTCAAACTTGCAACGGCAATCTTGCGCGCGGCGACAGGACCTTTACCCGCGCTTTCAACACCGGCTGCTACACCGAGCCCGCTGCCAGCACGGACCCGTACTACACTAATCAAGGCATATACGACTACGCGGTGACTCGGGGCAACGAAGGCCGGAACAACCTTCGCCAGCCCGGAATCAACAACTGGGACATGGGACTGCAAAAGTCGTTCAGGCTGATCGGCGAAGGCCGTGAGTTGCAGTTCCGCGCGGATGCGTTCAACGCCTTCAATCATACCCAATGGTCCGGCTTCAACAATTATGACGACCGTGTAGTCAACCCGAATAGCCAGTTCGGATATATCACCGGAGCTCGTCCCGGCCGCCATATGCAGTTGAATATGAGGTTCGTGTTCTAGAACCTTGAAGCAGGGACGGCGCGAGCGATCTCCCCCAGTCGCTCGCGCCGTCCAGTAGCGGCAGGATGCACTCGCGCGGGGTTGATCCAAACTCCAAGCAGGGGAGAACCATGTATCAACCAGAAGCTTACGGAATTGCGCTGTTGTTCATGTTCACCAGCATGCTGTGCTGGGGATCATGGGCCAACACCACGAAACTCACCCCTGGCTGGGCCTTTCAGCTCTTCTATTGGGACTACATCATCGGCATCGTTGCGGCAAGTCTTTTGTGGGGACTCACGCTCGGCAGCGCCAATGGAGGAGAACTCTCTTTCCTTAGAAATATCGGCAGTGCGGATGCAACTCATATCCTCCTCGCTCTGCTCGGCGGAGTGGTCTTCAACGTTGCGAACCTTTTGCTGGTTGCCGCCATTGACATTGCCGGCCTGGCCGTCGCGTTCCCCATCGGAATTGGGTTGGCCCTGGTGGTGGGCGTACTGCTGAACTACTTCATTTCCCCGAAAGGAAATCCCTTCTTATTGTTTGGGGGTGTGCTCCTGGTCGTCCTCGCGATTGTCCTGGACGCGCTTGCTTATCGCAGACGCGAGACCACGCGCAAGACCCTGAGTGCGCGCGGCATTCAGATCAGCCTCGCCTGTGGCGTGCTGATGGGCCTCTTTTATCCCCTTGTGGCGAAGGCCACTACAGGAGAGCGCTCTCTCGGTCCCTACACGGTGGCGTTTTTCTTTGCTCTCGGCGCCGCTGTGTGTGCGATCCCCGTAAACTACTTCCTCATGCGGAGGCCGTTGACCGGAGGCCCGCCCGTGGGCATGGCCGACTATTGGAAAGGCCGTCCCGCTTGGCACTGGTGGGGAATTCTCGGCGGAACGATCTGGTGCACGGGAACGGTGTTCAACTTTGTTGCATCGCACGCGCAAATGGTCGGTCCGGCGGTCTCTTACGCAATCGGCCAAGGTGCAACGATGGTATCGGCCGTCTGGGGCGTCTTCATCTGGAAAGAATTTGCCAGCGCTCCACCGGCCTCTCGAAAACTGATTCCCGCCATGTTCATCTTCTTCCTGTTTGGGCTGGGATCGATCGCGATCGCACCCATGGTGAGTCATTAGTCAGAATCAGATCTTATGCGGAAGCCTATTGTCGTCGTCGGCAGCATCAATCTCGATTTAGTCGTGGGAGCCGATCGTATTCCGCAGGTTGGGGAGACGATCATTGGCAATAGCTTTAACACCTTTTACGGCGGAAAGGGCGCAAACCAGGCAGTCGCAGCAGCGAAACTTGGGTACCCCGTTTCAATGGTAGGGAACGTGGGGAACGACGCCTTTGGAACACAGTTGCGCGACGGACTGGAAAACGCCGGAGTGGATACAACCTATGTGAATACCGTAGAAGGCGCATCCGGCGTTGCGTTGATCACGACCGGACGACGAGGTGAGAACAATATCGTGGTCGTGCCGGGCGCCAATGGGCAACTCACGCCGAAACTGCTGGAAAAAGCGGCGACGATTCTGGAACGCGCTGGATTTCTTTTAGCGCAGCTTGAGATTCCTTTAGAGACGGTTGATTATCTGGCCCAGTTCGCCGAACGGCATGACATCCCGCTGATGCTTGACCCGGCGCCGGCGCGCGAGCTTCCAACGGCTCTGCTTCGCAGGCTGACCTGGATTACGCCGAACGAAACTGAAACCTTAGAACTGCTTAAAACCAACTTTGAGAATGGCGACCAAGGCTCCTATGCGGCTGCAGAGCGCCTCCTGGATTGCGGTGTCAAGAACGTCTTGTTGAAGTTGGGATCGCGCGGTTGCCTCATTGCCCAAGGGACTTTAGTGAAAGAGCGCATCCCCGCGTTTTCCGTGGATGCTGTGGACACGACTGCCGCCGGGGACGCGTTCAATGCGGGATTTGCAGTGGGGTTGATGCGCGGCTCCACGGTTGTACGCAGTGCCATTTTTGCTTCTGCCGTCGCCGCGATCTCGGTCACGCGGCCGGGAGCTCAACCTTCGATGCCTACCGGGAACGAAGTGGATCGTTTCCTGGAGCAGCATTCAATTACAACTGCACAAGAGCCGTCCTATACAAGGCAGGCCCGATGACGCCCGCGACCCAGCTTACGTTCGAATCTGCGGGGTTGTTATGCACACACTGAACAGAAGATTGCGCACCATCGTTTGTGTTCTGGCGTTGCTGGTTAGCTCATCCTTCTCACAAAACCAGGCTAGCGGTTCCTCCTCTGACTGGAAGGCGATCGTCCAGAATCGGCTTCCCCTGTACGGTCATAGGAACTGGATTGTAGTCGCAGACTCGGCCTTCCCCGTCTATGCCACACCAGGCATCGAAACTATTGTCGTCAAGGAAGATCTGCCATCGGTGCTCAGATATGTGGCTAGCTCGATTTCTTCGTCACGCCATGTGCGAGCCACAGTCTTTCTGGACAAGGAACTTCAGTTCATTGATGAGCACGACTACCCGGGAGTGTCGGAGCTGAGAAGGCAAATCATGGCGGCGTTTGCGAAGGATCAGGTTTCCAGCATTCCGCACACCGAAGTGATGACCAAAATTGACGAGGCCGGGAAGACATTCCGTATCTTGTTCATCAAGACCACAGCAGCGATCCCGTACACCTCAGTCTACATGCGTTTGGATTGTGGCTACATGAGCGACGAAGTGGAGCGGAAGATCAGAACTGCGATGGCAGCTGCCAGCAACCGGCAGCCGAATTAGCGCCGGCTCCGACAAATCGGGCCGTGAGATCCACTGGGTCTCGTTCGAGGAAAGTCATCATGCCTATTAGCTTTTCGAAGAATTGTTTTTTGTGCCTCTTGCTTGTAGGCGTCGCGAGCGCGCGACTTCATGCTCTGCCCGCGGCCGAGGCTGCCAGCGGCCAGCACCCGGAGCGCACTTCTGTGTTACCGCAGCGCTGGTGGGAATCTGCCTCCGCAATACGCACCGTTTCACTAAAGGAGGACACCGTATTCCCCCAGCTCCTTCTTGAACCTGCGAAAGCCGAAGCCCAGATCAAAGCCATCAAAGAGCAAGGTTTCACTGGCTTAAACATTTTTGCTCCGGCAGATGGAGGAAAGAGCTACAACGGTCTTGATGCACGTGATCACTATCGTATCGAGCCGAAGTACGGGACCATAGACGACTTCCGGAGAGTGATAGAGATTGCCCATCGTCTCGGGATGTCAGTGATCATCTTTGAAAATGTGGGCTACAGCGCTGTCGATGCCCCTTCGTTTCTCAAAGCCTGCGATGATGTCCGCGAAGGCCGGGCGAGTCGAGAATCCCGGCGGTTCTTCTGGAGCGATCGCCCGGATGCTCCTCCGCCAGCCTCGGGCGATACCTTCTTTATGGTTCGCCCGACCTGGTTACTGAACTACCAGCCGGATAAAGGCGAGCACTGGGCCTACAGCGAGCGCGCGAAGCACTACTACTGGACTCGCTGGCCGGGAAAAGATGCGGAAGGGAAGACCATCGAACTTCCCCAATATAACTGGAACAGTGTGGAGTGGCAGGAGGAGGCGGAGAAAATCACCCGCTTCTGGTTGGACACAGGCATAGACCGCATCGTCATGGACGCTGTCAAT
>PLIC01000207.1 GCA_003139995.1 Candidatus Acidiflorens stordalenmirensis
AGCGGCGCGGCAGGCCGGTTGGACCGGCCTGCTACAGGGGCCGGATGAATGGCTCCAAACAGTCAGACTCCAACCGTTTCTTGAGGCGCAGTTCTATGGCGGAAAGAGCTTCTGGAGATTGTTGTTGACGCTGCTGCTTTGGGGAGCGGCGATGTTCTTTTTTCTACTGGCGGGGGGAAGTATATTGCGGAGCCTGAACGCATATGACCAGTGGGATTTGGAGAGGATCAAATGGGGCGAACCTCCGACAAGTTGGCCGCAGAGATGGAGAAAAAAGATCGACAGAATGCGATTCGGCCTGCCGGGATTTGCGAGGCGGAAGATACCAGAGATTGCGCGGAAGTCAACGCCCGAAACACAGGCCAGCATTCACGCCGAGTCGTTGAAGAAGCCGATCCAGCCGGTGCTTCCACTCTTCGGTTCGACCATCGCTGCCGCCGATGACAAACCCAAAGAGCGGTTTACCTCGAAGGAGACGAAGAGAATCGAATGACAGGCAAATTGCCGAGAACACGTTCTCACCGCATTCGCCATTGGCGCGATGACGGTTCCCCGCACAGTTGAGGAGCGCTCATGCTTACGATCTCGAAACCCCTGTCAGCCAGTCAGGCGCGTACTTACCATGCGCGGGAGTTTGCCGCGCATGAGCAGAACTATTGGAGCCGCGACCAGCAAGGCCACAGCGAATGGCAGGGCAGGCTCACCGAGCAATGGGGCTTGCATGGTCCAGTCGGCTCCGAACATTTCGCGCGGTTGAGCGAAGGCCAGCATCCGCACACCGAAGAGCAACTTGTCCGGCATCAGGTTTCGAGAACCTATGAAGGAAAATTCGGCAGAGAGGTGACCAGCGCCGAGCACCGCGCCGGATGGGACGCCACGTTTTCCGCGCCCAAATCGGTTTCCCTGACTGCGCTTGTGGGCGGCGATGACCGAGTGCGGGAGGCGCACCGGGAGAGCGTCCGCGTTGCGCTGCGGGAACTTGAACGATACACGCAGGCGCGGATCGGCAATGTCCACGCCCCGGAGACAACCGGAAAATTCATCGCCGCGACCTTCGAGCACGACACCGCGCGGCCCGTCGATGGCTACGCTGCCCCGCAGCTCCATACTCATGCTGTGATCTTCAACGTGACCGAACGCGACAACGGTCAACACCGCGCTTTGCAGCCGCACGAAATGTTTGTGTCACAACGCTACGCAACAGCCGTTTACCGTTCGGAGCTGGCATTACGTTTGGATAAGCTGGGCTACGAACTGGAGCGCGGCAAGCATGGACAACCGGAAATTCGGGGCTATACGAAGGAATATTTGGAGGCTTCCAGCCCGCGCCGGGAGCAGATCAAAGATCATTTGCGGGAGCAAGGAATCGACGGAGCGGCAGCGGCTCAGATCGCCGCCCACCATACACGCGACCACAAGGAACTGTTGTCGCCAGAAGAAGTCTTACGGCGGCACCGTGAGCTGTCCGCACAGCATGGGCATCAAGCTGACAAGATAGTGGCCGAGGCGCGGGGGCATGGACAACAACAACGCCAGCAGCACGACTACTCGCCCGAGCAGGCGGCGCAGCGGGCCGTGACTCACGCCCGCGATCATATTTTCGAGCGGTCGGCGGTTGCAGACCGGCGCGACATTCTGGAATCGGCGCTCAACCGTGGAATGGGGCAGACTACATTTGCTCAGGTGCGGCAGGAGTTCGAGTGCAGAGTGCAGGCGGGTGAGTTTCGCGCCGTCGAACACGTTGTCAAGCACGACGGAGCGGGCCAGCCGTTCACGACCGCCACGATGTTGCGCATGGAGCGCGAGACCATTGCCCATATGCAAGCGGGCAACCGGCGGGGTTATGACGATCCGATGCTGGTTCCGGGGAGAATTCGTATCGAAACCGAACAACGGCACCCGGAGCTGAATGCGGGGCAACTTCAGGCGGTTGACAAGATTTTTCTCTCACGCGAGAAAATCGTTGGCTTGGATGGAGTCGCGGGCGCGGGCAAAACGACGACGCTGACTGTGGTGCGCGAGGGCGCGGAATGGGCCGGGTACAAGGTGGAAGGGTTTGCGCCCACGTCCCGTGCGGCGCAAACGCTAGGAGACGCCGGGATTGAAACCATGACCTTGCAGGCCCATCTCACCCGAGGCCAGAGTGAGGATACAAGAGAACTCCGGCTTTATGTGGTAGACGAGAGTTCGCTTGCATCCACAAAACAGATGCACGAGTTTGTCAGCCGCCTACATCCGAACGACCGTGTTCTGTTGGTGGGCGACACGCGCCAGCATGAATCGGTGGAAGCCGGTCGCATCTTCGCGCAGCTTCAAGAAGCGGGCATGAAGACGGTGCAGCTCGACGAAATTGTACGCCAGAAAGACCCGGAACTGAAACAGGTGGTCGAACAGCTGGCGCGGGGCGAGGTGGGAGACGCCGTTGCCGGGTTGGCGCGGCAGGGTCGCATCCATGAGGTTAAAGACCCTGACGAACGCATTGCGGCCATCGCAAAGGAGTATGCGAAATCACCCGAGAACACGCTGGTCGTCTCACCCGACAATCGTTCCCGCGCGGAGATCAATCAGGCCATCCACACGGCATTGCAGGCGAAGGGAGTGGTCGCAAGCGACGAGCGTTGCACTCACGTGCTTGTGCCGCGACAGGATCTTACCGGCGCGGACCGCGCCTGGGCCGAGCGGTACAACGTCGGCGATGTGTTGCGTTACTCGCGCACATCGAAAGAGACCGGCATCGGAAAAGGCGAGTACGCCCGTGTGAAAAGCATTGACGCTCCCAGCAACCGGCTAACCGTCGAGCTCAAGGACGGCACGGAGAGGAATTACGATCCACGCCGTCAACAGGGTGTGTCAGTCTATCGTGACGAGGAACGGGTGTTTTCCATCGGAGACCGCGTGCAGCTTACCGCGCCCTCGCGCGGGTTGAAGTTGGCGAACCGAGAGCTGGGCACGGTGGAGGGCATCGGCCAGAACGACGACGGGCGGCTGAGTCTTAAGATGGATGGAGGCCGCACGGTCGAACTCGATCCGCGCAAGCATCCGCATCTCGATCACGGCTATGCTGTGACGAGTTATTCCAGCCAGGGACAGACCGCCGACCGTGTGTTGATTCACGTCGATACTGAGTTAGACGCAAAAGACCTGCTCAATAGCCGCATGGCCTACGTCGCCGTCTCGCGCGGTGCTTACAACGCGCAGCTCTTCACCAACGACCGCGAAAAGTTGGCAACGTCACTCGGCCATGATGTTTCCCACCGCAGCGCGCATTCGCCGGATGTGAAGCCGGAGCAATCCATAGCGCCACAGCGGGAAATCGGGCCACAACAGGAACGCGGGCTGGGCTTGGGGATCAGTATGTAGTCCATCTGCCCCGGATGGTGAGAGCGTAGCCCAACGTGTCCGCATGTCAAGGCCGCAGCCGCTAGCGCGGTGCCTTCGGCAGCCTTGACATGCGGACACGCTGGGCAGAAATCTTCCCACTATTCCGGGGCAGGTAAGAGAACCAAATAAATGCTTAAGGTGACGTGATCAATTCCACCTTCACACTTTGCTGCGACTTGACATCCGAAAATGGAGGAGCGTATATTGCCCCTACTTTATTTTCTTCTTTCCCAACGTCGTCACATACTTGTGAAACTGTTGAACCATTGAGTAGTTGAAGGCACTACCTGTAAGAGACCCAGGGGCAATTCAATCCAAGTTCAGGAGCTCAAAATGGGCCGAGGGGCAGTCCATACCCGAATTTTCAGTGCAAGCATTTTCGCGTTGCTCATGACTATCGCATCCTTCGCACAGCAACCCAAAGTGCTGGCCCCGCACCGTCCCCTCACGCCGCTTTTGGCGCGTCCGAAGCAGTGGCACAAGCCCTCAGTTCCCCGCTCTGTCGTGGGAGGATTCTGGATGATCGATGCGAACTTCAAGTCGACCATCTCACTGCGTAATTACCTTATGGCCGACCCAATCATCGTCACTCCCGTTCTGTACCTGAGCAATGGGCGGAAATACACACTGGATCAAGTGAAGCTGGAACCTGCAGGAGTTGCAACGGTGAGTGTCAACGACGCTTTGCAGCGGCAGGGTATCTCTCCCTGGTCGACGCTGAGCGGCTATGTCGAAGTGGATTACGCGTGGCCGTGGAATGCCCTCTGCGTGACGGTAAGCAACGTAGATATCGTTCACAGTATCATATTTACGTACGCTCTCGCGCCGTTGGGCCAACAGGCGGATGCTGGAACTGCGAACCAATCCCAAACTGTTGAGGGCATATGGTGGAAGCAAGAAAATGAAGTAAGCGGTTTCGTGGCCTTGTCAAACGTATCATCACAGGAGGTCGCCGCAGATGTGCAGGTCACCGATAACCAGGGTGCTGCCGTCGGACAGCACGCGGTCATCGTTTCTCCTCACGGCACGAAACTCTTGCACTTGCGGGAACTGGGCTCGATGGCGAGTTCCGAAGGAGGAGTGCACGTTACCTACAACGGCCCACAGAGAGGCTTGATGGTTACTGGAGGGTTGGAAGATCAATCCACGGGTTATTCCGCGGCGATGCCTTTTCATCCTGCCGATTCCATGAAGGCGCATCACGCAGCGATTACTTATGCCGAGGTCGGTTTGATGGTCGGCGCTGCTGACCCGATGATGTCGTTCCCCGCCGGAACATCGTTCACCCCTTATTCCGTGCTACGCAATCCCTCAGACAAACCTGTAACGATGACGCCTGCCCTCTACTGGATGGAAGGGGGCGTCACCCATTCTGCTCAGTTGCAACGGTTCACAGTCCCTCCCAACGCAACGCTAAGCTTCGATGTTGTGTCCTCGATGGCAAGGGCGGGGGTAAAGAGCCTGAATGGGGTCGTCAATCTGGAGCTGTACGTCCCGGGTGAATCTCCTGCGCTGCTCCTGGCGAGCGGAAGCGTAGACGACAGCCATAATTATGTGTTTGAGGTCAAGCCGCAGGGCGTCGTAGAGAGCACGGCAAGGGCCGTTGGCGGTTGGAGCACGGCCAACGGCGATGACACGATGATCACCGTCTGGAACCCGGCTGACGAACCTCAGCATTTGGCCTTCACCCTGTTATTCTCGGGCGGCCATTACAAACTGCCGCTCGATCTTGATGCCAGAGCGACCCGCACGTTCAATATATCGGAGATCGTTGCGGCTCAGATTCCGGACGCGGAAGGCAACACGATTCCCATAACAGTGCACGAGGGGAGTGCTATGCTCTCAGGCAGTCAAGCCGAAAACGAGCACATCCTGATTACGGTGGACGCCGGTATCTACAATGTGCGCAAGGCGACCTGCCACACCATCTGCATTGATTGCAGCGGTGCCGATGACGCGTGGATCGACGCCAATCCGTTTGCGGTGGCGGTGAGCGGGCAAAACCAACTTACGTTCACCGTGCAATACTCCAGCGGCACACAGTCCAACGACACCAGCACGGCAACCTGGTCGAGCAACAGCGGGAATGCGACTGTGGCAACAGGTCTGGTGCACGGAGTCAGCGCGGGGGAAGTGACTATCACGGCGTTTGAAGTCGTGGCAGAAACGGTCGAGGTCTGCTCGATGGCCCCGCAATGCATTGCCACCGTACAGTTTACCGGGACATCGCCGGGTGGAGTGTGCGATTTTTCGATAACTCCGGCCAATATTCTAGCGAATAGTTGTACGGGAAAAAGCCAAAATAGTAACAATTTCAATACGACCATAACGCCCGCGGGGAACTACTGCATAGCTGACCAGACGAAATCCACTTGTAGCGAGAAGAGCAGTGGCAACATCGATTTTGTCGTTGGAAGTCCTAGTTGCGTTTTCAACTTGGGGAATCCGTCAGCCACAGTGACCTATTTTGCTGGGCCTGCGCTGCCGAATGGCAACGCAGGCACCATCAGCATGACATTCAATCTCGTATTTAACGGGACATCCGTGTCGCAAACAGACAACGCCACGGTAGAATGTCCACAGTAGAGTGTCGCAGGACGAACGCTATGTAAGGAGCACCAGAAAAAAAGAGAATGTAAGGGGTTGCTGGGCTGCGGAGCAAAGAATGGCTTTCGAAGCTAGCTCAGTCCGAAACTGAGTGGAGAAGATTTCCGAGCTATAGGAGCACGTATATGAGGCTGCGCTTTACTCTCTTGCTATGCGCTCTCTGCCTGTCCCGATCCTCGGCCGCGCAGATGGAAGTCATAACTGTACCCCTGATCGACAAGACCGGAGCAGCCAGTCCCTTCCAGGTAAGCGGCAGACTCCTGCTCCAGGAGGCCGTCCATGGCAACCAGTTGGAATGGTCGTGGGGGCAAAAGGTCGCCGTTAAGAACGTTTCAGGCAAACCCGTTCTGCTATTTGTAGCAACCCTTACGGAAATCGGCCGCCACCCTAAGGGGCAGCACACCGCCCCGGGGGACGGTCCAACCTACCTACTCGAGGACGACAGGTTCTTCAGCGAGAACCTAGTTCGGCCGGGCGAATCGCTGACGCTCCGCGACACAGAGCCGGGATCCCCAGACGTAGCATGCTGCATCAACCCATTGGCCGAGAACAGCGATCCGACCGCGGAGTACTATTTGCGCTTCGCACAGTTCGCCGACGGCTCAACCTTCGGCGATCCAGCCGAGGCACGAGACGCCCTCGCAATGCGGGAGACGATCCTCCGTGGCTTGCGAGACCTGACTCAGTCTTACGCAGAACTTGGAGAGCAGGGCTTTGCCGCCAAGCTAAAAGAACAGTCCCCCTTTTCGGCAACCGCGCCCTTCAGGCAGATACTCACGAAATACAGAGAGGGCGGAATCCGGCTGGCGCTCGATAATACCCGGCAGATCCTCACGACTGCAGAGAAACATTTGGCAGTGATTACGGGGACGACCAACGCCTCCGCAACACGGGCGCCGAACCGATAGAAGGCGAGCCGCCCGAATGGGAATCACATTTAGATACCGCCTCAAGCCAGAAGTCGCGCGTCTCGCATCTAAGGCATCGATGGGGGTTCTCATAGTCGCGGGCACCGTCCCCGTCACGGCGCAGCTTCCGCATAATTTGCCATCGCCACCTCGGGCAGGCGTCACCATCCAATGGAACAACGCCACCCTACAAGGCATCCGCGACGCCAAGCTCGGCGCACCCGTGGTCGCACGCGCGTTGGCCGTCGTTCACACCTGTATGTACGACGCGTGGGCCGCCTACGATGAGCGTGCCGTCGGCACTCAGCTCGGAGGTGCTTTGCGGCGCCCGGTTTCCGAACAAACAACGGCCAACAAAGAGCAAGCCATCAGCTATGCCGCCTACCGCGCGCTGGCGGACGTCCTGCCTGTCGACACGAATTCGGTTTACATCCCGCTGATGAAGCAGCTTGGTTACGATCCAACCGATGATTCCACCGACATCGAGACACCGACCGGCATCGGCAACGTCGCATGTGCCGCCGTCCTGGAATTCCGTCGCCACGACAAGTCAAACCAATTAGGCGATCTCGCCCAGGGAGCTTACTCGGACTGGAGCGGCTACGCGCCGGTGAACTCTCCGAGTACCGTCCCGGCCCGAACCAATCTCGCTGATCCGAACCATTGGCAGCCGCTGACCTACGTGAACTCCACCGGAGACCTGGTCATCCAAAGATTCGTTGGCGCACAGTGGTGCTACGTAACCCCGTTCGCGCTCTCCAGCGGAGATGAGTTCCGCTGGCTGGTGCAGCGGCTAGGCCCGGCGAAGTACGGATCGAAAGAATATCAGGACCAGGCGGAGGAGTTAGTTACGATCAGCGCCGGGTTGACCGACCAACAAAAAATGATTTCCGAATACTGGTCCGATGGCCCCAACTCAGAGCAGCCGCCCGGCCACTGGGCTCTGTTCGTGCAGTGGGTGTCCGAGCGAGATCGTCACACGCTCGACGACGATGTGAAGATGTTCTTCGTCCTAAGCAATGCGATATTCGACGCTGGCATTGCGGCGTGGGACGCGAAGCGAACCTACGATTCCGTGCGGCCGGTTACTGCCATCGCACTGCTGTACAAAGGCAAAACGATTCGGTCCTGGGGAGGTCCCGGCAAGGGCACAGTCGAGATGGACGGCTCGCGCTGGATTCCCTATCAGGCAGCGACCTTTCCCACGCCGCCGTTTCCAGACTTCGTTTCGGGCCACAGCACGTACAGCGCGGCAGCGGCACGAATTCTGACGCTGTGGACGGGCAGCGACCGATTCGGCGATTCCGTGACGCTACCAGCAGGCAGTTCGAAGATCGAGCCAGGCATGACACCTGCACACGAAATACTGTTGAGTTGGCCGACCTTTACAGATGCAGCAAACGAGGCCGGTATGTCCCGCCGCTATGGGGGAATTCATTTCCGGGCTGCCGACTTAGCTGGAAGGTTGCTGGGAAGTTCGGTCGCTACAGAGGCGTGGCAGAAGGCGCAGAGCTACTTCGATGGCTCGATCACATCAAAAACCAACCCGGAGCTTGCGACTGGCTCTCCAGACTCCCGCGTCAGCGAGCCAGTTCGCTGAATCCCCTGCCTGCGCTGGCAACTGAACAATTTTCGCTCACAACGGGTGGCGAATGGACGGTCGGACGCTGACCGCAACGGGCCGTATGGAAAACAAGGGACTAAACGGGGGACTGCGATGTATTTCTTGCGGGAACTTACAGGTGCTTAGGTGTCATCCGTGCGCTTGTAAGTTGTTCTGTATCAGTTTCCCTTTGAACTCATAACCGAAAGGGCGGCGGCTTCATTCCGGATCGGCCAATCCGGGTCCGATCTGGGTCCAATAAGCCGGCCAAAGAGTTCCCTTGAGTTCCCTTAGAGGAATAAGAACGGGCTGTCGGTACCGTTAAGTTCCAATAAGTTACATCGGCGAGTGACTCTGTCACGGCAGAGGTCGCGAGTTCGAGTCTCGTCGTCCCCGCCACTCTTCTCATGGAGTTATCGGATCTGACACCGATAACTCTGACCCACAGACGTACCCACATTCCGCAGTGGACGGTCTCTGCTTCGAATCCCACGGCGTCAAGGAACTTTTCTTGAGCCGCGATCATCTCGTCAAGGTCTTCATCCGTATACAGGACAAGCGTGGTCCGAATCCGCGAGTGCCTCAAGATTCCTTGCACGGTCTTCGGATTCTCCTTGGCTTTGTTGACCAGCCAGTTCGACAGGCTGTGGCGGAGATTATGCAGACTCCACCGATGCCCATCGGGGATGGTCACGCTCGCCGCTTTCGCCGCGGGGCGTAAGTGGCCGGAGCAAAATACCGACGCACAGGTCGCTGGGGCTGCAGCAACCCACAACCAGAGAAAAATCTCCGTGTGGCCGCACGGGTCACCGAGCACCCCAGTCGGGGTAACCGGTATGCACATAGCTGGTGTCGCGCACGTTCCGGATGCGCTCCGCTCCACCGAACTGTTTGCCCGGTTTCTAGCGCGGGTTGATGATGTGATTGTCTATGCTGCGATGCAGCATTCCGAGCGATTCGTGTGCTGGGTTGTCGTCACGGACAGCGACCGCAGGTGCCTCTGGCCACCCAGAATCCTTTCAGCCAGTTGCAAGCCTTAGGTTGAAACGATTCGCGCCGCCCGGCAAGAAAAAATGAAGCTGGTCACAGGGGTGCCCTGCGCAAAATCAAGAGTTAAGAAATTGGTTGTGTTGACATGTCAACACAACCAATTTCCCCTCCTCTCTCAGTCGGCCACTGCGACCGGTTTTGAGACCTCTGCCAGCGGCCCCGAGAGTTCCATTTCCTGCGCATCGACGACCGCGATAGCAGCGATGTTGACGATCTCTTCCACCTCCGAGCCTCGCGGCAGCAAATGCACCGGCTTGCTCATCCCCATGAGAATGGGACCAACCGTTTCGGCGCCGCCGATCTTGGCCAGCAGCTTGTAAGCGATGTTGGCGGAATTGAGGTCGGGGCAGATCAGCACGTTGGCGCCACCTTTGAGCGAGCTGAAAGGATACATTTCCTCCAGCATCTCCGGGGAAAGGGCAACGTCGGCCATCACCTCGCCATCCACCACCAGGGTCGGGTCCGCCTTGTGCAGTAGATCCACAGCTTTGCGAACTTTCTCACAAAGCGGGTGTTTGGTGCTCCCGAAGCTGGAAAACGAGAGCATCGCGACCCGTGGCACGACGTCGAAACGCCGGGCCGCCTCGGCTGCGCAGAGGGCAATCTCCGCCAGATGTTCCGCCGTGGGATCGATATTTACGCTGGTGTCAGCCAGGAAGTAAATGTCTCCCTTGCGTGGGATCATGGCATAGCAACCCGCCACTGTGTCCAGCCCTTCGCGCATGCGCACGATTTGCAGCGCCGGGCGGATCACATCGGGGAAGTGCTGCGTGACGCCGGAGACCAGGGCATCGGCATCGCCCATGTGCACCATCATGGAACCAAAAACATTGCGGTCGTTGATCAGCGTGCGGGCTTCGCTCGGCGTTACACCCCGGCGCTGCCGCAGCCGGAAGAGTTCCTGAATGTAGCCTTCGCGCAGCGTAGACTCGGATGGATCGACGACGCGCGCGTCCTTCAGATCCAACCCCAGATCGAGTGACTTTGCCCGTATCACCGAGGTGCTGCCCAATAGGATGGGCACAGCGATTTTCTCCTCCATCAACCTGTAACAAGCGCGCAGGATTTTCTCATTCTCTCCCTCCGGAAAGACCACACACTTAGGCTTGGCCTGCGCTTTGTGAATCATTACCCGCGAGATCTCGCGGGCTTTCCCCAGACGGCGCTCGAGTTGCTCGCGGTACTCTTCGAGGTCGACCGGCTCCTGCGCTACACCGCTGCGCATGGCAGCTTCGGCCACGGCGGAGGACTCCCAGATCAGCACGCGTGGGTCGAACGGCTTCGGAATCAGGTAATCGGGACCGAACTTCAACCGCTCCACTCCATAGGCGCGGCAGACCGAGTCGGGTACGTCCTCCTTGGCTAAGTCGGCCAGGGCTCGCGTCGCGGCCAGCTTCATCTCATCGTTGATCGCGGTCGCGTGCACATCGAGCGCCCCACGGAAGATGAAGGGGAAGCCCAGAACGTTATTCACCATGTTGGGATAGTCCGAGCGGCCGGTGCACATGATGACGTCGGCGCGGCAGGCTTTGGCGTCCTCGTAAGTAATCTCCGGATCGGGATTCGCCATGGCGATGACAATCGGACGGGCCGCCATCGAGCGCACCATGTCCTGCGTGACCACGCCACCGACGGAGAGTCCGAGGAACATATCGGCGCCTGTCATAGCCTCCGCCAGCGTGCGCAGCTTGGTGTCTTGCGCGAAGCGCTCCTTGTAAGGATTCATGCCTTCCGTGCGGCCCTTGTAAACCACTCCCTTGGTGTCGCACAGCATGATGTTCTCCCGCTTCATGCCCAGACGAATGTAGTGCTCGGCAGTGGCCACGCCCGACGCACCGGCGCCGTTGATGACGAGACGTATTTTGCCGATGTCCTTGCCCGCCACTTCCAGAGCGTTCAATAACGCAGCCCCGGAAATAATGGCGGTGCCGTGTTGGTCGTCGTGGAAGACCGGGATGTGCATGGTCTTCTTCAAGGTCTCTTCAATATAGAAACATTCCGGGGCCTTGATGTCTTCGAGGTTGATACCGCCGAAAGTCAGCTCCAGAAGTTGGCATACTTTAATGACGTCGTCGGGATTATGGCTGTTGACCTCGATATCGAAGACATCCACGTCCGCGAAGCGCTTAAAGAGGACGGCCTTGCCCTCCATGACGGGCTTGCCGGCGAGGGCGCCGATGTCGCCCAGCCCGAGAACGGCGGTTCCGTTGGTCACCACGGCGACCAGATTTCCGCGTCCCGTGTACTTAAACGCGTCATGCGGATTCTTTTGAATTTCCAGGCATGGCACAGCCACGCCCGGCGTATAGGCCAAGCTCAGATCGCGTTGCGTCCGGCACGGTTTTGTCGGGGTGACCTCAATTTTTCCCGGGCGCGAGCCAGAATGGTAGTCGAGTGCTTGCTGTTTGGTGAACGACATGAGTCTCTCCTGGATGTTTCGTTTGCGGCCGGAGGCGCCTCCACGGTCCAGCTCGTAAATGGCATTGCAGTGCGCCGGACGACCATAACCAGTCTGCTGCCGTGCACAGTCGGAAACAGTGATCGGGGTCACAGCCTTTGGCCCATTCACGCCAAGGGTGATCGGTCAGGCGATGCAATGGATCGGGCGGCTCAGGCCAATAGCGCCGGCAGGGCCTAACTTCGGTTCCTGTCCCAAAAGTGGGATTGGAGATAACACCCTTTGGAAGTAAGAGGTTAGGCGGGAGAGAGCACCCTTGGTGGAGAAGTTGTCAAGATCACCCGGCGCTGAACTGTGCTGATGGAGAGCAGTCTCTGCCGACGGATGGCCGTCACTCCCATACAGGTTGACGGAGTCACGGCGAAAAACAAATGGCAGCAGAACCAGGGCCGTGTCTTTGACGCGGCCCTGCAAATCGCGGAATCGCTCCCGCTATTTTAGGAAAACTTCTTGCAAAAGTTCCGAGCTGACGATCTCCCGAATCTCTGCGCGCTTCTCGCTAAGCTGCTGCGCCGGAGCTTTCCCGCCCATGATCTTGTCGCGAACCGCCTCGCCTTTTGCCGCCAGTCCGTCCATGGCAGCGTAGTTCTTGAATTCGACGGCCAAACAGATGTCCCAATCCTCCGGACTGTTCTTGGTCTCCTTGAAGAAAACTTTGTAGTCCAGGATCAACCCCTGCCGCTTCTCTTCCTCGATCAGCGGCTTGGTGGACTGGCGCAGGCTGGTGAGGTATTCATCCATGTGAGTGGGTTTCACGCGAACCAACTGAATGCGCCAGATGGGGCCCTCGGTGTAGTGCTCCTGCGCGAACAACGCAGGCGCAAGCAACAACAGGAAAACGACGAACCCGTAGAGTTTCTTCATAGTCAATCTCCTAAACTGGGTGAGTTAACGGCTGGAGGATCATACACTGAGTTCAGGAAAATTGGAAAGCCTGCGGGTTCGAGCTTAAGCTGAGAATTGCTGGTGAAATTGCGACTTAGACCAACCGTCACGAATGGCCATTCATGAGCCAGCTTCTAGCGCACGATCCAGGCAGAGGCGGCGACAAGAACGCCAGCGGCCGCCATAAACAGGCCAAGATGCCAGAACATTCGGCGGCCTGAGAGCAGGGTGATCGAGGTGATCACCAGCGCGATCTCCAGGAAGACTTCGCTGAGATCGAAGCGGTCGGCCTTGCGGCGGGCGAGTTCGGTTTCCCTTTCCGTTGCGCGGGCCTCTTTGTCGAGTTCCTTCTGTTCGTCCTTATAACGGTCCGCTTCGGCCCGGTATTTTTCCTGCAGTTTAGCAACGCCTTCCGCGTCTTTGCTGGCGACCACGGTGGTCAGATCGGCGAACAATTCGTCGGTATGGCGGCGGATATTCTTGGCCTGGTAGTAGGCCCACTGGTCGGTGACCTTGTTCTGCAAAATGATTTCTTCGGTGTGGGTGCGGTGGCCGAGCAGCGACACAGCTGCCACCAGGACGGCCAGCACCGCCATGGTGAGCGTGATGGGCGCGAGATCGGGATGCTCCCGGGCGCGTTCGGCTTGCTCGTGCAATTCGTTGATCTCTTCGGGCATGGTGTCGGGCTCCTGTCTAAACTTGCTGGTGGAGAGCCGGGCGTCTCCGCCCGGCCGCCATACTGCTGGACGGGCGAGAAGCCCGTCGCTCCACCGCAAAACTGGTTACGCTAGCGACGATCTATGAGGATAAATCAAACTGCCTATTCTCCCATCACTTTAATGATCACTCTCTTGTCGCGCTGGCCGTCGAATTCGGCGTAGAAAATCTGCTGCCAGGGGCCGAAGTCAAGTTTCCCGTTGGTGACCGGCACGATGACTTCGTGGTGAATGATCAACGATTTGAGGTGCGCGTCTCCGTTGTCCTCGCCGGTCTGGTGGTGCTGGTAGTTGGGGTTGAACGGGGCGAGCGTTTCCAACCACTGGTCGATGTCCTTGATGAGGCCGCTCTCGTTGTCGTTGACGTACACCCCGGCGGTGATGTGCATGGCGGAGACCAGGATCATGCCGTCTTTGATCCCGGACTTTTTGAGCGCGCTCTCGACTTGCGGGGTCAGGTGGACGTAGGCGCGCTTCGTTTTCGTGTGCAGGGTCAGGTATTCGGTGTGGAGTTTCATAGATATTATCTAAACACACACGACGCAAATCTAACCACAGGAGACACAGAGGAACACAGCGGAAATCTTGCACGACTACCGAAGCAAATAAAATGATGCAATCGCCCGTGGCTTCACTTATAGTGGATGGGATTTTTGCCATTGGAATAGACCTTGAACTCACAAGAGAGCGACTTACAAGCCTTACGTGCGCTGCTTCGTGACCTTGCTACCCGCGTTGAGCGGTTGGAACGCAGAACAGGGGCCGAGGGTTTCGCGGCAGAACACGTGCCGAGTACGGAAACTCAGCCATCTCCGGCCCCGCCGCCGCAACCGGTCACGAACACGTTGCCGGTGCTTCCATTGCCGCCGAGCCCCACTTCGCAGATTGCTGCGGCCACGCCTGAGATCGACCTCGAATCCCGCATCGGTTCGCACTGGTTAAACCGGATTGGCATCTCGGCGGTGCTGATCGGTGTGTCGTACTTCCTCAAGTTTGCCTTCGACAATAACTGGATTGGTCCCACGGGACGCGTGTCCATCGGATTACTGGCCGGGATTGCCGTCATTGTTTGGAGCGAGAGTTTCCGCACGCGTGGTTACAAGGTATTTTCCTACTCGCTGAAAGCGGTTGGCGTGGGAGTGTTGTATCTCTCCTTGTGGGCTGCGTTCCAGGTGTATGGTCTGATTCCAAGCGGCGTTGCGTTTCTTGCCATGGTGATCGTGACCGGTTCGACCGCGATGCTGGCCATCAAACAGGATGCCGAGATACTGGCCGCCATTGCCTTGACCGGCGGTTTCGTTACGCCGCTGCTGCTCTCAACCGGACAGAACCGTGAGATACAGCTGTTCTCCTACGTGACGCTGCTCAGCGCTGCGTCGGTGGCTCTAGTTGTCTTCAAGCCGTGGCGGCGATTACTCGTGCTCAGTTACGCCGGCACGCTGGTGCTCTATATCGCCTGGTACGCGCAATACTATCGCCGCTATGAATTCGCGGCTACCTTTGCCTTCGCTACCATATTTTTCGCCATCTTTGCCGTGGTGCCGTTGGTATCGAAGGCTCCAGAAGGGACAGTTTCCCTGCCGTATCTGCCGGGCCTACTCACTTTCATCAACACCGGCGTGTATTTTCTCCAAGCCTACGCCATGGTCGAGGAGATCGATAAACTGGCCATGGCTTGGTTTGCGCTCGCCTTGGCGGCCGTGCACATCGGACTGGGCCGCATCGTCAGCCGTCGACAGCCGGCCCATGCCGAGGCGCTGCGGTTGCTGCATCTGGCGCTGGCCGTCGCCTTGATCACCATTGCCATTCCCATCCGGCTGGACGGGCACTGGATTACGGTGGGCTGGCTGGTCGAAGCCGGAGTGCTGCTGTGGGTCGCGGACCGGATTGACGCGCGTTTCCTGCATTATCTGGCGGCCAGTGCGCTCGCCCTCGGCGTAGTGCGGCTGTTGGCCTTCGATGACTTCATGGTGAGCACATTGCTGCTGAATTCGCGGATGGCGACTTATCTGCTCGCCATAGCGATGCTGGCGCTGCTGGCGTGGTTCAGCGTAAAGCGCGAGGGCGAATTCGACCGTCAACTTGCCGCGTTTGCCGTGCTGGCCGTGAGCGTGCTGGCGCTGGTTGGTTTGAGCCGCGAGATCGGGGATTACTACGGGCGGCAGATCTATGCCGGTCCGAACCGAGTTATCTCGTGGTCGGCGGCGATTGCGGCAAACCGGCACCGGCTCCTGATCGCCGAAGGTTTCACCTATTCCGCTTTGTGGATGGCATACGGCGCGCTGCTCATGGCGATCGGCTTCTGGCGCAAGTCGGCCTTTTTCCGCTGGCAGGCGTTGTTTCTGATCGCGGCCACGATTGTGAAGGTCTTTATTTATGACGTTTCGCAACTCGACCGCGGTTACCGCATCCTGAGTTTTATGATCCTCGGCGCGCTTCTACTGGCGGTATCGTTCGTGTACCAGAAAGATTGGCTGAAACTGTCGTCTCCGCAAGGTAAAAGTCAAGAAGGAGGCGGACGGAGTTGATCAAACGGCGCGCCGTTTTGGCCCCTTGTGTTCTTGTCCTCGGTGGCTTCGCTTTCGCGCAATCCATCGCGGCTGCTCCGGCGCGCGAATATTTCCGATACACGCGCGACGTGGCGATCTCGCAGCCCGCCAAGCAGAACTATCTTTCGATCGATGCCGCCATCTGGGCGCACGCCCGCGCCGATCTCTCCGATGTGCGTCTATATGATCGCGATGTTCAGGTTCCTTACGCGCTCAGCGAAGAACAAGCGGCGTCTTCGACCGAAGAGCGGGTAGCGCGCATCCTGAATCTCGGAGTTCGTGGCGGACGCACCGAGTTCGATCTCGACATGGGAGACGGCACCGAGTACAACCGTGTGCAGCTTCATCTAAGGGCCACTAACTTCGTAGCGTCGGCCACGGCGGAGGGGCGCGATGCCCTCGGTGGAAGCTCAGGCCGCAAGCTTTCCACATCGACTCTGTATGATTTTTCTCGCGAAGGCCTGGGCAATAACTTCGCGTTGCGCATACCGCTGGCAACTTTCCGCTATCTGCATGTGAGCATTACACCCGCTATTTCTCCCCGCGATATTACCGGCGCCAGTACGTCGGCGCAGCGTGAGGCCCAGGCCATGTGGATTTCCGCGGGCCGCTGCCACTCTGCCGAGCAAGTTCGGCGCACGACCCGGATTGCTTGCGATCTCGATCCCGGTGTTCCGGTAGGACGCATCCTGCTCACGGTTCCGGCGGGCATCGTCAACTTCCGGCGTGCCGTCAGCGTGAATGATCCGCAAGGGACCGAGCTCTGCAGCGGCAGTATCAGCCGTATCCGCATGAAGAGCGGCGGCAAGGAAGTGGTGACGGAGGATCTCGCGCTCAGCTTCTGCACCAGGAAGGAACACCAAGTTCTGATCGAGATTGACAATGGCGACAACGCGCCGCTGACGGTGGAGAAGTCCGAACCGCAGTCGCTGGAGCGGAGGATCTATTTCGATCCCGCGGGCAAGACCGCGATCAACTTCTATTACGGCGACGAAAAGTTGCCCGCTCCCGAATACGACTACGCCAGGTTCTTCCACAAAGAGGCAGATGCAACGCAGGCTGTCATGGGAGCCGAGAATCAGAATCCCAATTACACGGGCCGTCCCGACGAGCGCCCGTGGTCCGAGCGGCATAAGTGGGTTTTGTGGGGAGCAATGCTGCTGGCCGTGGTGGTGCTTGCCATGCTTGCCTTGAAGGGTCTTACCAGCGGCACGCCTGCCGAGAAGTGACCGCCTGAGTTATCCCGGAACTAGATCGGGTCTCCTGAATCGCTCTTGGGGACGGGCACGGCCTCACAGGCTGCGGAAAAACTCACGAAGTGTGAATCTAAGTGGAAGAGCGGCCCTTCAGGACCGCGTAAATCCCGCAAAATCAACGCGGGCTTTAGCCCCGGGCGGCTGCCGAGCTGCGCTCGGTTTGGACGAGCGAGGGCGCCCGTCCCCACACTAGCGCATCGACTCTTCGACTTCGGTGATCCAGTTGGGGCGCTTTAGCACTTCGCGGGGCTTGGGGCCGTCGGCGGCTCCTACTATGCCGTCTCGCTCCATTAAGTCGATTAGGTGGGCGGCTCGGCCGTAGCCGATGCGCAGGCGGCGCTGCAGGAGCGATGTGGAGGCTTTGCCGAACTCGACCACGAGGCGCACGGCATCGTTAAAGAGCGGATCGTTATCGTCGGCGGAAAGTTCTCCGGAATCGCCGTCGCTGCCTGACGACTCGCTATCTTCTATTGGAGTTTCGAGGAATTTCTCCTGGTACTGCGCCTGGCCTTGGGCTTTCCAGAATTCCACCACGGCTGCGATTTCTTTTTCGGTTACGTATGGAGCATGGAGGCGGTGGACGCGCGCGGAGCCGGCAGGCAGGTAGAGCATGTCGCCGCGTCCGAGAAGCGATTCGGCGCCGTTCGCGTCGAGAATGGTGCGCGAGTCGACTTTGGTGGCGACACGGAACGAGACGCGGGCGGGGAAGTTTGCTTTGATCAGTCCAGTTATAACATCGACCGACGGCCGCTGCGTGGCAAGCACTAAGTGGATACCTACGGCGCGGGCCATCTGCGCGAGGCGCGTGACGGATTCTTCCACGTTATGGCCGTCGAGCATCATCAGGTCGGCCAACTCGTCGATGACGATGACGATTTTTGGAATGGGACCCTCGTCGTCGCTCGATTCCTCGCTGAACAGGCTCGGCGTGTCGTCGAACAGGCGGTTATAGCTGTCGATGTTGCGGACGCCTTTCGAGGCGAGCAGTTTGAGGCGACGCTCCATTTCGCGGACGGCATTGCGCAGCGCGTTGGCGGCGAGCTTGGCCTCGGTGATGATGGGCGTGTAGAGGTGCGGGACGCCTTCGTAAACTCCCAGTTCAAGCCGCTTCGGGTCCACGAGCACGAGCCGCACTTCATCGGGCGTCGACTTATACAGGATCGACATGATCATGGCGTTGATGGCCACGCTCTTGCCCGTGCCCGTAGAGCCGGCGATGAGCAGGTGGGGCATGCCGACTAAGTCGGCGGCGGCGATGCGTCCGTTGATGTCCTTGCCCATGGCGACCGTAAGCTTGGATTTGGAGCCGAGAAATTCCGGCGACTCGATGTTCTCGCGCAGCCAGATGATTTCGCGCTCGCGGTTCGGCACCTGAATGCCGACGGTGCTCTTGCCGGGCATACGCTCGACGAGGATGCTTTCCGCGCGCAGCGCGAGGCAGAGATCGTCGGTGAGGCTGACAATGCGGCTGTACTTGATGCCGGCTTCGGGCTTGAATTCGAAGGTGGTGACGACCGGGCCGGGGTTGATCTGCGTGACTTGGCCGAAGACTTCGAATTCCGCATACTTCGCGGTCAGAACCTGGGCGATGACTTTCAGTTCGTCTTCGTGGACGGATTGCTGCTCGTCGGGACGGTGCAGCAGGCTCGACGGCGGGAGCTTGTAACTGCCCGCGATTTTGGGCAGGATCGTTTTCGCCTTGTGCTCGGTGTCGGCGCGCTCATTGACCTTGACTTCGACCCCGATTTCGGCAGAGGCAGCGGGCGAATTCTGGGGCGGCGCGGTGGCGACGGAGCTGTCTTCGCTCTCCTCGGCCATCATTCGTTCGATGCCGGTGCGTGGGGTCGGAGCTGAGGACCGCACGCCGGGGATTTCCTGCTCCTGACGCGGGGCTTCAGAACGAGCTGGAGCGAGACGCGCGGGGACGAGCTGCGCCGTGACGGTTGGTTTTTCGGCGCGGCGCTTTTCGAGTTCTTTTTGTTGACGCTTGCGCTCGCGCTCGTTCTGCCAGTCTTTAAAGCGATCTCTGAGCGCCAGGACGAAGGCGAAGCGCGTGGGCGCCCAGAGTTCAATCGCCGCGAACGAGAACGCGGTGGTGAGATAAAGCGCGACGGCCAGAACCGTAGTGCAGACAATGTATGCGCCGGCAACGTTAAGGTAACGGATTAAGACGTCGCCAACGATGCGGCCAGCCAGGCCTTCGATCGGGATGGCACCCATCCAGCGAAGGTGCCCGGGCAGGATGGCGAAGAGCGCGGGCACGAACATGAGCAGCCAGATTCCGCCGAGGGTCTTCGCGATCGGAGTTTGCACGGGTCGCGAACGGAACCAGCGCGCTCCGAGCATGGCCATGAAGATGGGCAGCAGAAACGATCCGACTCCCCAGAATTGCAGGATGAGGTCGGCAAGATAGGCTCCGAAGATGCCGATCCAGTTGCGGGCAGCGTGCGATTTGGTGAGGATGGAGGCGCTGTTCAGCGAGGGATCGAGCGGCGAATAGGATGCCAGCGCGAGGAAAAGGAGGAGCGCGGAGACGCACAACACGAATCCGGCGAGCTCGTTCAGACGCCGGTTCTTGGTTGGCGCAAAAATCTTCGAAAAGAATGTCATGTGGCAGCGACGGCGATGCTGGGACGAACCTCCTCCGCAGCGCCGTAACAAGGCCAGAGCTTAATAATTATGGCAAGAAGCGGCGGTTCCTACAATGCGGGAAAAGGGACGGGGTGGCGAGTTGGGTACGGGCGCTTACGCATTGCAGACAGAAATTCTTCTCCCGGCCCTTTGATCCAGCGCCCAGAGTGAAGTGGAGCAGGATTCCACGCTACCGTCCGATCATCCCCGCCGCCCAAGCCAGCACGGCGATTCCAAGCACGATGCGATACATCGCAAATGGTGCGAAGCCGCGCCTGCGGACATAGCTCATGAACCAAGCGACGGCTCCGTAGGCGACGATGAAGGAGACGACGAAGCCGATGGCGAGGATGACCCATTGATGAGGCGTGATTGCGGCGACGCCGATGGGATTTTCATCTTTGCCGGAAAGCGATTTGAAGAGCGTGTAAAGCGTGGCCACCGTCATGGTTGGTATGGAGAGGAAGAAAGAGAACTCGAGCGCGGCGGGGCGCGACATTCCCACCAGCTGTCCGGCGGCAATCGTGGACATGGAGCGCGAGGTGCCGGGGAAAACGGCGGAGAGAATCTGGCACGCGCCGATCCAGATGGCTTGGCCGCCGTGGATGTCGTCCATCCTCCAAGTGTGGATGGGCGAACCTTGGGTGGGCGAACCAGCGGCTCCCGGCCCGGCCTTTTCCCAGGGCGCCTTCATGGCGTCGATGATCCACATCACGATGCCGCCGATCAGCAGGGCCGTGCCCATCACGTAGAGACTCTCGAGGTTCTTACCGATCACTTTGGTCAGCAGAAAAGACGGGATCGCGGTGACGACGAATGCGATCATGACCAGGCTCAACGGATGAGTCAGGTAATCGCAGTCTTTCTGCTCACCCTCCGGAAAGGTTGAAATGAGCTTGGCGATGTGCTTGCGGAAATAAATTGGCAGGACCAGGATCGCGCCTAGCTGGATGACGATGGAGTACATCTTCCAGTAGCCGCTCGACAGCGGCACGTGCAGTAGGACTTCGGAAATGCGGAGATGGGCGGTGGAACTGACGGGCAGGAACTCGGTGAGGCCTTCGACAATTCCCAGCAGCACGGACAAAAGATATTCGTTCAAGTGTTCTCTCCAAAATTTAAGGTAGAGACGCGGCTGGCCGCGTCTCACGCGGAGACGGGCAAGCCCCGTCTTTGCGGGAATTCATTGTCCAATTGTCGCAGGTTCCGCGTATGTCCGGCAGAGACTATCTGGCTTGTTCTTGTGGAAGCCAGCAACTGCGCACTCCACACGAAAAGCTGAAGGCTAACGGATGTTTTAGAACTCGTAATGCACTCCAAGGGTTACGTTGTTTGCATGGAAGTTCCGAGGAGCGGTGAACCCGTAGGCCGGACCGCTCATCGCAGTATTTGGCAGCGTGCTGCAGGGCACGACCGGAGCCGGGATAGTCAGCGTCGGGAGCGTGCTGGAGGGATTGCAATACTGTGCTCCCGAAGGACCACCCTCGCCGTAGCCGAAGTAGTTATACTCGCCCTTCCAGATCAGATTCTTTCGCATCGCATAGGAGAGATTCACAAAAGGCG
>PLIC01000257.1 GCA_003139995.1 Candidatus Acidiflorens stordalenmirensis
CCGCGCTTGGAAATCCCGCCAAGTACGCGGGATTCCCACTTTTCCACCGCCTCGGCTACGGGAGATTAACAAAACCGGACATTTCACTTGCTACAAAAACCGGACATTTTAACTTGTTAACAACAGCTTGTGCGCTTGTTGCCGTTGGCGCAGAAGACGTTGCTGCAAACGACTACGACAGACGGTCTACCTGAACGCTATGCCTTCGTCACGCTGCACCGGCCGGCGAACGTCGATGATAGCGTGACGCTGAAGGGAATCCTGAAGTCGCTGCTGGAGGTGAACCGGGATTTGGCGGTGGTGTTTCCAGCGCATCCGCGAACGCGCAAACGAATTGCCGATTTTGGATTGAATGCCGGGCAACTGCGCGTGCTCGATCCTCTCCCCTATGTTGATTTTCTGGGACTGCAATCGCGCGCCACAGTGGTGATCACCGATTCGGGCGGCATTCAGGAAGAGACCACCTACCTCGGCGTTCCTTGTCTTACGGTGCGTGAGAATACCGAGCGCCCGATTACGGTTACGATGGGAACGAATGTTTTGGTTGGCCGCGATCCGGAAAAGCTGCGCATGGAATTGTCGCGAGTGCTTGCCGGAAAAGCAAAGAAGGGAACTGTGCCGCCGCTTTGGGATGGACGCGCAGGGGAGCGTATCGCCGGTATTCTGGTCGGGCAGTCGCCAGGCGTGAAAGCTGCGATCTGAATCGCTCCGGACCAACAGTCAGCCAATCCAGGGGTTGACCACTGGAACTGAAACATCCGCAAAGTGCGTGATGTTACGGGTTGCCAGCGTGGCATGGTGCGCGAGCACGATACCGGCGATCATCGTATCGCGCAGGTCACCGGGGCGACCTTTCTTTTGCAGGAATGCCATCAGGTTTCCCGCGTATTGCGCAGCAGCGGCATCGAATGGGGCAACTCGGTATTCAATCTTGTCGAGAACAGCTTCGAACGCCTGGAGCAACAGCGATCTTCGCCTTCCGAGGGGCAAGATCTGCAACTCGAATTGGACCTCCAAGATCGTGACTGAGGTTGTCCAGACCGATGTCCGAGGTTGCTTGTCAAGCCAGACGATGACATTTCGGTCGGGCGTTTGGCGCATCAGCGCCGAGAGTACGTTCGTATCCAGAATAATCATGGCTCAAAGGACGCCGGCTTAATCTCATGTCCCCGCAGTTCCTGGATGTCGGAATCCAGACCGGCCTTGGCAAACAAGGCTGATATTTCCGTGCCAAGTCCGCCCACCTGAACGTCTTCTTTGTTTACAGCATTGCGGAGGATATCTCGCGCCTCCTCCTCCATGCTACGGCCATGCCGCCGAGCGCGGCGCTGGAGCCGAACCTTCACTGCATTCTCAATGTTCCGGACCACAAGTTGCGCCATAGCTGCCCCCAAACCATAACGATATCATGATATCATAATATAGCAGAGTTGTGGCAAGCCAGCAAGGTCTTACCGGAACTTCTCGCAATCCCGAAACCTGGTCCCGCGCTGGTCCTTGCCGGAGACGGTCGGTTCGCCATCGAGCTGCCAGTCGATGGCGAGGTCGGGGTCGTTCCACATGATCGTCCGTTCATGCTCGGGAGCGTAGAAGCCGGTGGTCTTGTAGGTGACATGGGCGGTTTCCGAGACCACGCGGAATCCATGGGCAAATCCCACGGGCACCCACAACATGCGTTTGTTGTCGCCGGAAAGGCGGAACGACTCCCATTTTCCGAGGGTCGGAGAACTTTGCCTTAGGTCAAGCGCCACATCCAGAATCTCTCCCGTGATGGCTCGCACGAGTTTTCCCTGCGGTTGCTGAATCTGATAGTGGAGCCCGCGCAACACATTCCGGCTGGAATATGAATGATTGTCCTGAACGAACCTTTCGTGAATGCCAAGCTCGGCAAACGCGCGCTCGTTATAGCTTTCCAGGAAGTAACCGCGATCATCGCCGAACACACGAGGTTCGAGCAGCAAAACTCCCGGCAAACTGGTTTCTATTTTTTTCATCGTGAGCATTTCTCGCAGCTCGGCCGGTCAGAAAACCTGCTCCTGCAGGAGTTGCAACAAGTACGCTCCGTAGGCATTGTTTTTCATCGGCTGCGCGATGGCTTCCAGTTGTTGCGCCGTGATGTAGCCGGAGCGATACGCAATTTCTTCCGGGCACGCTACCATCAATCCCTGGCGTTTCTCGAGCGTCTGGATAAACAAAGCCGCTTCCATCAGGGCTTCATGTGTGCCGGTGTCGAGCCACGCCATACCCCGTCCCATTACGCTTACATCCAGTTGGCCCCGGCGCAGGTATTCGCGGTTGACGTCGGTGATTTCAAGTTCTCCGCGGGCGGAGGGCTTCAGGTTCGACGCGATTTCCACAACCTGATTGTCGAAGAAGTACAGACCGGTCACCGCATAGCGGGACTTCGGCTGCTTCGGCTTTTCTTCGATGCTCAGGGCCTTGCCATTTTTATCGAATTCAACCACGCCATAACGCTCGGGGTCGTGGACCGCGTAGGCGAATACGCGCGCCCCGCTCGATCGCTGGGCCGCAGCCCGCAAATCTTTCGCGAGATCGTGACCGTAGAAAATGTTGTCTCCCAGCACGAGCGCGCAGCCACTCGTGCCGATGAACTCTTTCCCAATCAGAAAGGCCTGCGCGATTCCTTCCGGCTTGGCTTGCGGCGCGTACTGAATGTGAATTCCGTAGCTGCTGCCATTGCCCAGCAAGTGTTGGAACCTTGCCAAATCGTCGGGAGTCGAAATGACCAGGATGTCGCGTATGCCCGCCAGCATCAGGATGGACAGCGGATAGTACACCATCGGCTTGTCGTAGACGGGAAGCAGGCTCTTGCCCACGGCGTGGGTGATGGGATAAAGCCGGGTGCCGGAGCCGCCGGCGAGGATGATGCCTTTATAGGTTGGTTCGGATGAAGTGGTCATGAGCAAATTTGCTTTCGTTCCGAATATCGTTCAAACCGAATATTGTTCAAGTCGAATAATGTTTTGCGATCCACTGGCGGTAGCCGCCGCTGGTGACGTCCTGGACCCAGTCTTCATGCTGCAGGTACCAGTTGACGGTCTTGCGGATTCCGGTCTCAAACGTTTCCTTCGGACGCCAATGCAGTTCGCGCTCGATTTTACGCGTGTCCATGGCATAGCGGCGATCGTGACCGGGACGGTCCTTGACGAATGCGATCAAGTTGCGGTGCGGAACGACCGGGTCGTTGGGGCGCAATTCATCGAGCAGTTCGCAGATCGTGTCCACGATTTCGAGGTTCTTCTTTTCGTTGCACCCGCCGATGTTATAGGTATCGCCCACGCGTCCTTCAGAAAGAACGATGCGGATCGCGCGGCAGTGATCTTCCACGTACAGCCAGTCGCGCACGTTTTGGCCATCTCCGTAGACGGGAAGAGGTTTGCCGCCGCACGCGTTCAGGACGATCAACGGAATCAGCTTTTCAGGAAATTGATAAGGCCCGTAATTATTGGAACAGTTGGTGGTCAGGGTCGGCAGTCCGTAGGTGCGGTGGTAGGCCCGCACCAGATGGTCGGAAGCGGCTTTGGACGCGGAGTACGGACTATTAGGCGCGTAGGGCGTAGTCTCGCTGAAGGCGGCGTCGTCCGGGCCGAGCGAGCCATAGACTTCGTCGGTTGAAACATGCAGAAAGCGAAACGTATCACGTTCGGCTTCCGGCAGAGACGACCAGTAGGCCCGCGCCTCCTCCAGCAGACTGAAAGTGCCGTTGACGTTGGTGCGGACGAAATCGTCCGGACCGTGAATGGAGCGGTCTACGTGGCTCTCGGCGGCGAAATGAACAATGGCGCGAGGACGCTCGCGTTGCAGGAGGCTTCCGACCAGATCGCGGTCGACGATGTCGCCTTGTTGAAACCGGTACGCCGGGTGCGCCGCGACGGATTCAAGATTGCGCGGGTTGCCTGCATAAGTCAGCTTGTCCAGATTCAGAACGAGGGACGATTCCTGCTCGATCCACTGTAGGATGAAATTCGATCCGATGAACCCCGCGCCGCCAGTAACCAGAATAAGATTCCGCATGTTCATTTGCGTCGAGGTGGAACGAACGCCGAAGCTCCTATGTTGAACGGTGTTGGACAGCGAAACGCATGAATCGTGTCAGCGACTGTGAGACTTGAGACAAATCAATCTCTATTCTACTAGACGGGCGATTCGAATTTCTCTTGGCGGTCAAGAGTCACACCTGTGGTCGCAGCAACTTAATCAAAGCAGGGACTAGAGCGAGAACAAAAAAAGTCAGGCCTGCTTGGCGAGCGAAGATACTCGCAAAGCAGGCCAATTTTTTGTGCCGTCTGAACTTATGATCGTGTCGGCTTTGCTGCCCGGGATCGGAGGAACATCGCCCCGAAACATGTGAGCCCGGCTGCAAGAAGGTAGATCGCGGTGGAGCCACCCTCCGGCGCTTTCAAAACGTTCGGCCGGGGCCGATCAGCAGCAAGCGCCGCGGGAACCATACAACAGACCGCGACAATTGCCAGCAACAACTTTCTGTTTCTATTCTTCATGCACTACTCCCTTTAGATTCAGTAAGTTAGCGAACCACGTTGGAAGGGGGAGTATCGGGGGTGTAGTACTTTCCAGCGATTCTTTTGAATCTAATACATTGGACTGTATCTGTAACTTGCTGTCAAGATGATACTTTTTGCGACAGTTGCAGGGAAATGCAACCCCCTCCCACATTTGTCTCGCTGGGACACAATCTCCCAAAAGGTCTAACCGGCTCAACCGGGCAAATCCGGCTATACTCGATAGACAACAAACGATAGAAACCAATGAGGACTGGCCCATTCCGGCTCTTGCTGGCGATATGTGCTCTGCTCTGCGTCGGCCTCGCGTGCTGTCACAAAGCCCCGCCTCCCAGCGTCACGCTGATGTGGGAAGCGCCCCCGGCCGTTCCGGGAGTCTCGGTCGCCGGATACAACGTGTATCGGAGCACGACCTCTGGCGGGCCATTCGTGAAAATCGCTTCCCAAGTGCCAGGCCCACCGTATGAAGATCGCCTGCTGGGCAGTGGCCGTACTTACTTCTACGTTGTGACCGCCCTGGATCAAGCCGGCCGCGAGAGCAGGTTCTCCGGCGAAGCACGAGCCACGATTCCATGAGTTGGCGGGGCTTGGTTGGCGGGTCAAAGGTCAGCCGGCCGTGCTGAGCGCGACGTTAAGGACTAGGAATGACCGCCTGCGCTTGATTCGAGTATCCGCTTTCATCCCCGCTGGCATTCACAGCCGTCGCTACGTAGTAGTAAGTGTCGCCGGAAACGACTGAGCTGTCGGTGTATGCGGTTGTGCTGTCGAGCGACGTGTTGATCATCGCGTATGGACCACCCGGCACGGTGCCGCGGTATACGTTGTAGCCGACCGCGTCAGTCGAGGTGTTCCAGGTGAGGTCCACGGTGTGCTGAGTCGGCGCCGTCCCCGTGCCCGTCAGCGATTGCACGGCTGGCGAGTTCGATGCGTTGCTCGAGAACGACAAGGACGCCGAAGCGGCTCCACTCGCTCCCGGCGTGAAAGTGACGGTAAAAGGAGTGGATTGACCGGCGGGAATCGTTGCCGGGAGCGAAATTCCGGAGAGCGCAAACTCACTGCTGTTAAAACTTGCCGATGTAACCGTGACCGGCGCGACGGTGGCGTTCAGGCTGCCACTGAGTGGCGAGTTCGACCCCACGACCACGCTGCCAAAAGTGAGACTGGTTGGAGACACCGTCAATTGGCCCGCGGCCGTTCCGGTTCCAGAGAGCGCGATATTGAGCGTCGAGTTCGATGCGTTCGACACCACGGACAGGCTTCCGTTCGCCGCAGCGGCACTGGCCGGCGTAAAGGTCACAGTAAACGTCACGCTTTGGTTTGCCGTGAGAGTGAGGGGCAAGGTCAATCCGCTGGTCGAGAAAGCCGCCCCGGTTAAATTCGCTTGCGAGACGGTCACCGACGATCCACCGGTGTTGGTCAGCGTTTCAGGCTTACTGCTGTTGCTGCCCACCTGGATACTTCCGAATGCAAGGCTGGAAGAATTGGGAGAGAGTGCTCCGGCCCCGACCTTGCCTCCGCCGGTCGAGCCTCCGCTTAAGCCCTGGCACCCTGTGAGTAGCAACAGGCCACCAGCAATAACCAGGGACATAGCCAAGCGACGATTCAACTTATAAACCTTCAATGCGACCTCTGTTTGCCGTCTCCGCATACTAATACAACGGCGGGGGATTTTGCGCCACCGGAAGCCATAAAATTTTAACTCCGGCAAGACCAGTGTCGTTCTTGGTGGCCGCGAGCCATAGATTGCGAAAGACCCAGATGGGCGCGGCATCTGGCCCAGTTGTGCCTGGCCAAATCTCGTTTCTGGGATGAACTGCGGTGCGAAGAGAAGAACAGGGTGCTATAGCCTATAAGCTGTTGCTAATAAATGGCAGAACAAATAGCCACGTCCAGATGGAGGTTCCCGCGGTAACGTTTCGGGAGGTTACCCGCCAGACACTGGAGAAATCGACGGCAATGTGCAGGACATTGCATATCGAACCCATCCTGCCGATCGCCGTCGGTGTCGCAGCGAACCGCTGCCCTGACTAACCCGTTCGCTTTCTTTCCGTTTTCGCGAGTGCTTTCCAGTGGTGGCGGGTTTAACATAGAAAAGACGGGAGCGCTGGATGGCAGCGCGCGTGCGTCTAAGGACAGGTGGCTCGAGGTTCCGGAGCAGGGGATCGCGGATTAGGGGATTAAAGATGAGATTTTCGCTGGCGGTTGCGGTCGTTCTGGCGGGTATCGGCGTGAGCGGCCTGGCGCAGGAAAACAACACATTCAAGGTCAAGCGTGCAGCCCCCGAAAAGGCGGCGAAACCAATAAGCGCGCCCATCGGCAAGACGGCGAGTCCAAACTCCAAGGATTTGCAAGATCTGGAGCGTCAGACCGCCAAGGCTTCCGCGCCGCCTCGATCTGCGGGACAGAGGACGGCACCCGCGCTGAAGCCGGTAAAAGATAAGCCCAATCCACCGATCAACTTTGGTGGAACCGGCGGCGGCAAGAGTGCAGGCTCGACCAAACAAAGTTCGAATCCCTACGCAGGCCGGCTCAAGGAGAAAAGCCCCCACAATTAGCAGAAAGACCGCTTCACGCGAGCCTCATCGAGAAATGGTTGAGCGATCCGGGGCCGGGACGGCCTGCGCAACGGCTTTTACCCTGGGCTCTTTGAGGGAGTACTTCAGCAGGCAATACAAGGCTCGCACCCCGTCTTTCCATCCGATCTTCTTACCCTCCTCGTACGTGCGCCCCCAATAGCTGATTCCCACCTCGTAGATACGCAGGTTTCGCCGCGCAACTTTCACCGTGATCTCGGGCTCGAATCCGAAACGATTCTCCTCGATTGGGATCGACTGAATCACTTCGCGCCGAAAGACCTTGTAGCAGGTTTCCATGTCGGAAAGATTGATGTTGGTGAGGCAATTGGAAAGCAGGGTGAGCGCCCAGTTGCCGACCGAATGCCAGAAGTACAACACGCGATGCGGCGCACTGCCCAGGAAGCGCGAGCCAAAAACTACGTCGGCCTTGCCTTGAATCAAGGGTTCGATCAGCAGCGGATACTCCGCCGGATCGTATTCCAGATCGGCGTCCTGAATAATGACGAAGTCGCCCGTGGCTTCCTGAATGCCGCGGCGGAGCGCTGCTCCTTTGCCCATGTTATGCGGCTGAAGAACAGTGCGGATTTGCGGATACTCAGACTGAAGTTCGGCGAGGATCTCGCGCGAGCCATCGCGCGAGCCATCGTCCACGCAGATCAACTCGATCTCCAGGGGAACCGAAATAACCTTCTCGACCACCTCGCGGAGCGTGGCGCGTTCGTTATAGACGGGCATTACGACGGAAAGTTTCATGGCGCGCCCAGCGACGGCGAGACTCCTCTCAAATCCATTACGATTGTAAACGGTGCGCTTGCGGCTGGGAATTACGAGCTGGGGCCGTCGTTTACTTGTCCATAGTGGGTTTATCCGAGAAGGATTGACTCCTGGCGTAATCAGGGCAGTAGACGTGCTCGGCTGGAAGCCTGGTCACTGGGCGGCCGCTGGGGACTGAGTGGGGCTTCGCTGACGGAACCGGCGGCGCTTGCCAATCCTCTCGTCTGCAGCGCCAGCAATTGCTGCAGAAGCACCAGATCGCTTTCGACATCAGAGCGAGCCGTCTTTCGGGCGGTTGCGGGTTTCAATTCCTCGTGCAGGCGCGCCTCCACGAGGCCAGCGCCAAACTCGAAACCCCTCAGGACGCTGAGAATATTGGCTCGCGCAATACCCACGGGCGTGACCTCGCCATCCAGGCGCACCTGGAGCGTGGGTCCTCCGGAAGCATCGAGGTTGGGCTCGGCCGCGGCGCGCAAGGACGCCCAGCGCCGCTCGTCTTCGGCAGCGTCAGACGAAGACGTGGTTCGAACCAATTCGCTTTGAATCATTTCCTGCAATCGGTCCTGAAAATTACGTCGATCGGCCCGCGTTGGGGGCACGTCCAATTGAAGGTTTGAATCGAGGATCAGCGCGTTCTTCGACGGGTCGAAGCGCCCGTGCCCCAAATAGCCCGCGATCAGGCTGCCCGCGATGTACGGGTGCAACGCGAATAGCGGCAGCATGTATTTTTTCGCCGTGAGTGTGCACTCCAAGACGCCATGGACCGGCTTGGAGCGCGGCACCGTGCCTGGAACTTGCGGAATTACGAAGCTCGATGTCTGCAACTCGGGATGATGGCGGCTGTACTTGGAAAGCGTTCTTGCCAACTGTTTCGGCGTGGTGACGCCCATGTCGCCGATGATGCTGCGGTGCACGGCATGTGGGTGGTAGAAATCGATGATCTCACGCGCAAAGTCGGCACAGTTCGCCGTAACCAGCTTCCAGCGCCGATGGTTGGGCCGGTTGTTGAGCTTGCGGATCAGCGCGGCATCCTGCTCCGGGGTGGTCGCAATCTCATACGCGTAGATGGTGCGGAGGTACGAGGCCCCGATCAACTCATACCAGTCTCCATCCGGTGTCCCGCCATCGGGAAGATCGGCAGCGAGCTCCTCCAGGTGATTGCGCCGGTAGCGGTCGCGCAAAAACGCGATCATCTTTTTGTCGGCGAAGAGCGGGATGTCTTCCTGTTTTTCCACGGCGTACAGGTAAGGGATGAGAGGAATTGCGATCCAGTCGTATCCCGCGACATGGTGGTAACGGCTAAGGACGATTCCGGTTTCGCCCGGCGCGCAGGGACGCAGCACGACTGGGGATGCAGCGCAAACGCCGCTGAGGTAGACCGCGGCATGGCCTGTCCCGGCGAGAGCGCCATCGTAACTGTAGGGCTCCGCCAAGAACAGCGTTGCCTCAGCCCGCGCCCGGGGAATCGAGCACAGGCAGAAGAGCAGAATGGCCGTCAGCTTCCTCAATCGCAACACCGCCTCCACGTTGACCGTCCGCCCTTATAGAAAAACTTATACCTCCTTAGATGTCGGTTCCCACGCTTTAGTTTTACCTCGGTAGTAACTTTGGTACTTACAACTCGGGAGCGCGCTGCACAAGCCGCCGTCGCTGTGGCACTGCACTCAACGCTGGCGAGAGCTATACTCACTTGTCGCGCGGGAAACTGGATCACATCTCGCCCGGCACGGAACGTCGGAACGAACGACCTAACAACGGAACGATGAGGACTTTCCGCAATCTCAAGTTCCTCGCTGCCGCGCTGGCCTTCGTGGTCGCCCTCGGCACGCTTGGCTTTCACTACATCGAGGGATGGCCCTGGTTCGATGGTTTCTACATGGTCATCACTACGCTGACCACCATCGGATACCAGGAAGTACATCCCCTGTCTCACGCCGGGCGCGTGTTCAACGTCTTCATCATTCTGGGTGGAGTCTCGCTCGTGTTTCTCGCCATCGGTTCCCTCACCCAGGCTTTGCTAGAATTCGAACTGCAGAACTTCTTTGGAAGGCGCCGCATGGAGCGCGACATAGGCCGTCTCACCGGTCACTACATCATCTGCGGCGCCGGACGCGTCGGCCGCAGTGCCGCCCGCGAGCTGGCGCGCCGTCCCGCTCAGTTCGTGATCATCGAAAACAACGAGTCCAAGGCGCAGAAATTCGCCGGCGAGAACTGGCTCATGCTCATCGGCGATGCCACCCAGGAACAGACTCTCCGCGACGCACATATCGACCGCGCGCGCGGTCTGGTCGCTGCCACCACCACCGACGCCACGAATCTTTATATTGTGCTGACCGCCCGCAGTCTGAATCCGGGCCTCCGCATCATCGCTCGCGCCAGCGAAGAGATGGCGGAGAAACACCTGCGCAGCGCGGGCGCCGATTCGGTCGTCTCTCCCTATGTTTTTGCGGGACAACGTATCGCCCATTCGTTCCTGAGTCCGCATGTGGTCAGCTTCCTGGACACCGCGACTACGCATCTCGGCATGGATCTCGAGATCGGCCAGGTACCGATCACTCCGCGCAGTCCGTTTGCCGGCAAGACCATCGAGAACTCGCGCATCCGCCAGGACTGCGGCGTCATCATCCTCGCGATCAAGCGCGAGACGGGCATGCGCTTCAACCCCGCGCCTGGCGATCGCATCGAAGCCGGCGATTTTCTGATCGCGATGGGCGAGCCGGAACAACTTCGCGAACTCGAACAGACGGTCGGGGCCGAACCATGAAAATCGTGAGCGCGGCGGAAATGCGCGAGATCGATCGCGCCACCTCAAAGCGCTTCGGCGTGCCTTCGTTGACGCTGATGGAGAACGCTGGCTCGGCCGTCGCGCGCTTCGTCCTTTCCGGTTACCCGCAAGCCGAGCGCGTCGGCATTCTCTGCGGCAAAGGCAACAACGGCGGCGATGGATTCGTCGTGGCCCGCAAGCTCGTCGAAGCGTGCCGTGCCGTGCGCCTTCTGCTGTTGTCGGATCCCGAAGAGCTTCGTGGAGACGCGGCGGTGATGTTTCAGAGCATGCTGCGGAAGCTCCAGCCGCTGAACCTTGCGCCTGTGATCGTGCGCGACGTGGGCGGTCTCGATTCGTCCGATGCAGCGGAGATCTTCACTGCGGACGTGATCGTGGACGCAATCCTCGGCACAGGATTTCGTCCGCCGGTCAGCCCGCTCTATGCCGCAGCGATCGCGAAGATGAATGCGGCGCCAGCTCCAATTGTTGCCGTTGACATTCCCTCGGGCGCCGATGCCGACGCCATGCGGCCGCCAACCGCGCCTGACTCTCGTGCCGATGCCATTGTGACCTTTACCGCGCCGCGTCCGGCGCATGTTTTTGGGGAGTTGACGAGCGGGCCCACCGTGATTGCGCCCATCGGTTCACCGCCAGAAGCAATCGCCTCTGAGCTCGGACTTCATCTGAGCACTCCCTTCGATTTCGCTCCGCTGCTCACGCCCCGCGCGCGTGACGCCAACAAGGGCAGCTACGGACACGTGCTGGCGATCGGCGGGTCGCTCGGCAAAGCGGGCGCAGCGGCAATGGCGGGATTCGCGGCGCTCCGCGCAGGCGCGGGGCTTTCGACAGTAGCCACGCCGAAATCCGTCCTCGCAACGGTTGCGTCCTTTCATCCCGAACTAATGGCCGAGCCGCTGGCGGAAACCGAAGAGGGCACGATCTCATTGCGAGCGCTGGGGCCCGGACTCGATGCGCTGCTCGAGCGCAAGACGCTCGCAATTGGCCCAGGCATCTCGCGCAATCCCGAGACCGCCGAATTCGTGCGCGCAATCGTCAAGGGCCGCGAGACTGCGACCGTGGTGGATGCGGACGGCTTGAACGCTTTCGCAACTGCCGAGCTGCGCTCGGCTTGGACGGGCGAGGGCGCCCGTTCCCACACGAACGGAGCGGCCGAGAAGTTGAACGGCCACGGGCGAACTCTCGTTATCACTCCGCACCCGGGAGAAATGGCGCGCTTGACCGGCCTGACGATTGCCGAGGTTCAAGCGAACCGGCTGGAAGTCGCGCGAAAGTTTGCTCGCGAGCACGAGTTGATTGTCGTGCTCAAGGGACATCGCACACTGATTGTCGGACCAACGACCGCAGCGCCAGATGGAACAGTCTGGGTGAATCCCACAGGCAATCCGGGGATGGCAACCGGAGGTACGGGAGACATTCTGACGGGAATGATCGCCGGCCTGATCGCGCAACATCCGCAGCACGCGCTCGAAGCAACTGCTCTCGCGGTCTATCTTCATGGACTTGCCGGGGACCTGGCCAGCGAGTCTATCGGCGAGAATTCCCTGGTGGCGACCGACCTGGTGCGCTTCCTGCCGCAAGCGTTCGCCGAGACGCGGAATCGGAAATCCGAAGAGATCCGCATTCACGCCTAAATTAGCGCGGAATGCAGCTGTCGAGCAGCGGAAAGAGCTGCGACCCAAGCTTCATCACGCGCGCCTGGGCGGCCTCGGGAGACTCGCCATCGAGCATCGGGGTCATCAAGCGCACCATCCCGCCGTCGCTGCGATTCATGCGAATGGAATCGTAGATCAGATAATACTTGGCCCACCACTCGCTGGACACGACGCGGCCATGAGCTTGAAACCAGTACAGCACCAGTTGCCGCTCTCCCAATTTTGAAACCACGTAGCGGTTGACGGGGAACGAAGAGCCGTCGGGACGCGTAATCCGCACCCTCTCGCGCGAAGTCGGAACCCATCCCGCGCCCGGCAGGCAGTTTTCCGGCGAATGGATGGTATCGCCAGCCTTCTGGGTAGGAAAGTATGCGATGTAGAGATTGATCAGCGGTTGGCTGGCGTTCCTGTAATCGCGCAACAGAAACTTGCCCGGCCCTAGGATGTCGAGGGTCTGCTGGTCGATAAGTATGTCGGTTCCCGTCCACCCATCAATCTGCAAGGGCAGAGAACTCGGAGGATCGCACTTCACAATGATTTCCTCGCGAGCCTGCAGGCCGATCGCCGTGGCCAACATGATCGCAGCCACAATCCAGAAGCGAGCCGCTCCGGCCTTTATGCGGATTTCGCTTCCGGGCTGCTCTGCCAGATGCCCGAGACTACGCGCCGCTTCCGGGCGACTCTTCCAAATGAGCGAGATCACGCGGTGCACTGCAAACAACATGATCAGCGCCACCACGAAGATCAGCCATCCCGAAAAGGCATGGTAAAAACCCTCTGCTTTATCCGGATCCCAGTACTGCACCAGCAGCCCGGTACCAAAAATGCGAAAGCTATTGGCCACCACTGCGATCGGCACCGCCGAACATGCCAGCGCCACTCGCACCCAGTTCCGAGTCTCCATCAGGTAGCCGTAGATAATGGCCAGCGTTACCAGGGTAAGAAGTGACCGGATCCCACTGCATGCTTGCGCGACCTCCAGTGGCATCTTCGCAAGTACGATCGTGTTCCCCAGTTGCAACACGGGAACTCCGACGAGTTCCAACAGCCACGTAGCCAGCCTCGAGGCCAGCAACTGAAGCGGAAAGGTGACGTGCTGCATGATCAGGGTCGGAATCGGAACCATCAGAATAAGAAAAGCCCAGGGGAAGAGGACCGCGTGAAAAAACGTCCATCCCTGAAACAGAATGATCAGACCCGCCAGCAGGATCAGCAGCGATACTCGCGAAAAAAACAACTCCGCGCCCAAGACTCCCAGAACCAGCACAAACAGGCTCAGCATCACCAGCGGAAGGCCAGCCCACGATGGGGACGACGAAATTGCAGTTAGTTTCTTCCGGTCCTGCCAGAGAACAAACAAGGCAAAGAGGGGGACGAAGATCCCGTGTTCGAAGTTCGGATCGTGGTGGGGTCCGACCCACTGCAGGAAAAGGCGGGCGAGGATCGAGGCGTAAAGCCATGCGATCAGCAGCAGCAATGCCACTCCCTGCCAAGGGGGCAAGCCGGGAGACCGGCGACCCCTGTTCGTCGACGGGGGCGGAGCTGCCTCTGCTGAGTTACTCATGTGGCGCGCGCTTGCATCAGAGAATATGCCAAAGTGGGTCCTCGCGCAAAATAAAACCGCACTGGGCACCAGCACTTCCTGCTACAAGCAGAAGTGCCCTTCGGGCCGGGCGCCTCCGCTCGGGCACGCGACCGGGAGAGCGCCATGTGCCTGGAAGAAAATGGGAAACTATTTCCCATTCCACCCGAGCACATCGTCAGCGGCCCTCGTCCCTTTAGGCGGACGCCAATGTGCTAGTGCTTACAGGCAGTTGGGACTTTATCCCCAAGACAGTGGAAACTAATGCCCACGGATTACATAAGATGTGGGCAATAATTTTCTCATTTGTCCGCAATGTGGTGACGTATGGGCCACGTCGCCATCTAGGGTCTCGATTGCAAGTAATTGAAA
>PLIC01000029.1 GCA_003139995.1 Candidatus Acidiflorens stordalenmirensis
ATTGATTCCATAACAATGTCGGCTCCGACGCCCGAGTAGACTTTGGTGGTGCCAACCAACCAAGACCCGGGAGAAAGGAGCCGAACAATGATCATTATAGGATGCGATTACCACCCTGGGTTTCAGCAAATTGCGTTTGTGGATACAGAGACTGGGGAGTTACAGGAACGGCGACTGGAGCACCGCGAGGAAGCGGAAAAGTTTTATCGCGATCTCGGAGCCCAAGGCGCCAGCGTGCGCGTGGGAATGGAAGCGAGTGGGCACGCTCGCTGGTTCGAGCGATTGCTGTCGGAACTGCGGTTTGAGCTGTGGATCGGGGACGCAGCCGAGATCCGCACGAAGCGAGTCCGCAAGCAGAAGACGGATCGCCAAGATGCGCAGCTGATTCTGCGATTGTTGCTCGAAGATCGTTTTCCCCAGATTTGGGTACCGAACTGGGAGAATCGAGATCTGCGGCAACTGCTGTGGCATCGGCACCGTATGGTGCAGGCGCGGACGCGGATCATGAACCAGTTGCAGGCGGTGGCGCTCAACGAAGGACTGCGCTGCAAAAAGCGGCTGTGGCGGGATGCCGGACGTGAGCAGTTGGAGTCGTTCCGGTTGGCGCCGTGGGCGAGCCGGCGACGGCGCGACCTGCTGGAGTTGCTGGACCGACTGACTCCGACGATTGCCGAGCTGACGCAGGCCATCGAGCAGGAAGTAGAGAAGTGTCCTGCGGCGCAGCGGCTGCAGATGCATCCTGGAGTGGGTGCCCTGACAGCCTTGGCCTTTGTGCTGATCCTCGGGAGAGCGGATCGGTTTCAGTGTGGCAAACAGATCGCGAGCTATCTGGGACTGGTGCCGCTGGAGGATTCGAGCGGGCAGCGGCGGCGCTTGGGGCACATCACGAAACAAGGCAACTCGCTGTTGCGTTTCCTGCTGGTGGAAGCGGCGCAAGTTACGGTGCGCAGCGATCCGGAATGGCGCAGCAAGTACTTCCACCTGGCGATGCGGCGAGGACGAAAGATCGCCAAAGTCGCCATGGCGCGAAGGCTGGCGGTTCGCCTGTACTGGATGTGGCGCAAGGGATGGGACTATGGGCAGCTAACGAAGTTCAGTTCGCACGCGGGACAGCTCGGACATCGCGATGGTGTGCAGTCCAACACCGAGTAATTGATTGGGCATCCCGCTCCCCTTCACCGGGGAGTTCGAAGTAGTAATCATGATCGAAAGTATGACCGAAGAGATGCATGGGTCGGACTGAATTCCTGACCTGAAACCGATTACGAGCGAGCCTTGGTTGGCAGAGCAAAAGCAAAAGCCTCAACGAGAGCGAAATGGCGCTCTTCGGAGTGCACGGACTGCTGCGCCCTAAAAGTGCTTGACACCGCCGACATTGTTAGAGACGCGATGTTTCGCCAACAATCCTTCTGAGCTACTGCCAACTCCACGGCTTTCATTGACTTACCTGTTTCACGGACGTAGGATTCTGCTCCAGTGATCGACCAAACCATCTCGCACTACCGCATCGTCGAGAAGTTGGGCGGTGGCGGCATGGGCGTGGTCTACAAGGCCGAGGACACTGAGCTTGGACGCTTTGTTGCCCTGAAGTTCCTTCCCGACGAACTGTCCCGAGACCCGCACGCTCTAGAGCGTTTCCACCGAGAGGGACGTGCGGCGTCCGCTCTCAATCATCCCAACATCTGCACCATCTACGAAATCGGCAAGTACGGTGAGCAGTCCTTCATCGTCATGGAGTTTCTGGACGGGCTGACGCTGAAGCACCGCATGGCGGGGCGTCCGCTGGAAATGGAAGTTCTTCTCCCGCTCGCTATCGACATCGCCGATGCGCTCGACGCCGCCCACGCCAAGGGGATTGTCCACCGCGACATCAAGCCCGCCAACATCTTTGTCACCAAGAGCGGCCACGCCAAGATATTGGATTTCGGGCTGGCCAAGATCAACAAGGCCGAGGCAGGGGACGCCTCCTCGCCAACGGCTTCGGTCAGCACAGACTTGACCAGCAAGGGCACGACGCTGGGAACGGTGGCGTACATGTCGCCGGAGCAGGCGCGGGCGAAGGAACTGGATGCGCGGAGCGATCTGTTCTCGTTTGGAACTGTTCTCTATGAGATGGCCACCGGGCAGTTGCCCTTTCGTGGCGAGAGTTCCGCAGTCATCTTCCGCGAAATTCTGGATCGCACCCCTGCTCCTGCCGTGCGGTTGAATCCCGACGTGCCGCCCAAGCTGGAAGAGATCATCAACAAGGCTCTGGAGAAAGACCGCAACCTGCGCTATCAGAGCTCGGCGGAGATGCGAGCCGACCTGAAACGGCTGAAGCGGGACAGCGAGAGCGGACGGAGTGCGGCAGCGAGTTCGGGCACGGTGGTGGCGGCGGAAGCTCCTGCGGGTCGGGCTGGGAAGCTCTGGAAGATTGCGGTTCCCGTTCTGCTCGTCGTCTTGCTTGTGGCGGGCGGGCTTTACTATCGTTCGCATCAGCAAAGCCAGCGCCTGACCGACAAGGACACCATTGTTCTCTCTGATTTCGACAACAAGACGGGCGATGCGGTATTCGATGACACGCTGAAGCAGGGACTTTCAGTACAGCTTGAGCAATCGCCCTTTCTCTCCCTGATTTCCGAGCGCAGGGTGATTGAGACCTTGAAGCTGATGGGACGTTCACCCGGTGACCGGTTGACGCCGGAGGTCACTCGCGAGGTCTGCCAGCGCACGGGCAGCAAGGTGATGCTGACCGGCTCGATTGCGGGGCTGGGCAGCCAGTACGTGATTGGCCTGAAGGCAGTGAACTGCAACACGGGCGACGTGCTGGCGGAAGCGCAGGAGCAAGCGGCGGGCAAGGAATCGGTGCTCAAGGCTCTGGACAACGCGGCGACCAGTTTGCGCAGCAAGCTGGGAGAGTCGCTCAGCTCGGTGGAGAAATACGCCACGCCGGTGGAGGAAGCGACTACGCCATCGCTGGAGGCGTTGAAAGCCTACAGCCTGGGGGCGAAGACCTTGAATGGGGGCGATTTTGCCGCTGCCGTGCCCTTGTTAGATCGGGCCGTCCGCCTCGACCCGAATTTCGCCATGGCCTACGGCGTGCTGGGGATGGGGTATCACAATCTCGGGGAAAACACCCTGGCAGCGGAGAACACCGCGAAGGCCTACCAACTAAGAGAGCGGGTGAGCGAGCGGGAGAAGTTAACAATTGAGTGTTTCTACGATCAGCTTGTGACAGGCGACCTGGAGAAGGCACGTCGGACCTCTGAACTTTGGGAGCAGGCCTATCCGCAAGATTCCATTGCACGCACCAACCTAAGTTTCATCTATCAGGTTCTTGGGCAGTATGACAGAGCCCTGGTGGAAGCCCGCGAGGCCGTGCGCCTAGACCCGGCAATCGGTGTCAATTATGAAAACCTTGCTGTCTCCTATCTCTGTCTGAATCGCCTGGAGGAGACTCGCGCCACGGCCGAAGAGGCGCAGGCGAAAAAAGTCGATACCCCTGTCGTGCACTTCGTTTTGTACTCGCTTGCTTTCTTGAAGAACGATCCAGCAGGCATGGCGCAACAAGTGGCCTGGGCTACGGGCAAGCCGGGAGTGGAAGACAACCTGCTGTCCACCGAAGCCGACACCGCCGCCTATTCCGGCCAGCTAGGGAAGGCACGGGAGCTTTCGCCCCGCGCAGTGGCCTCGGCGCAGCATGCAGAGGAGAAAGAGACAGCAGCGAGCTACGAAGCCTCAGCAGCCCTCCGGGAAGCTCTCTTCGGCAATCCAGCCGAGGCCCGGAAGCGGGTCGCGGCGGCACTTGAGCTTTCCACAGGCCGGGATGTGCAGTACGCAGCGGCTTTGGCGTTGGCATTGATAGGAGATGCAGTTCGGGCGCAGGCGTTGGCTGACGTTTTGAGCAAGCGGTATCCAGAAGACACTATCGTCCAGTTCATGGAGCTGCCAAATCTGCACGCGCAGCTTGCTCTGAGCCATAACGACGCTCCGAAGGCCATCGGGGCTCTTCAGGCCGCCGAGCCCTACGAACTGGGCGATCTGTATCCCGTTTATGTGCGCGGCGAAGCCTATCTGGCTGCGCATGAAGGCAGCAAGGCCGCAGTCGAATTCCAGAAAATCATTGACCACCGGGGGATTGTGGAGAACTCGCCCATCGGAGCACTCGCGCATCTCCAACTTGGACGAGCCTACGCGATGGTGGGAGATGCAGCGAAGGCAAAGACCGCCTACAAAGATTTCCTCACGCTCTGGAAAGACGCCGATCCCGCTATCCCCATCCTGAAAGAAGCCAAGGCCGAGTACGCGAAGCTGCGGTAGTCACGGGATCAATCTAGGGCGTGTTAACACTATCG
>PLIC01000227.1 GCA_003139995.1 Candidatus Acidiflorens stordalenmirensis
ACAAACGGCCGGTCGAGCGTCAGCACTTCTTTAATCTTAGTAGCGACCGCGTGGTCCACGGTGGCGCCGGTGTAGTCGGCGAGCGTGACTAGCGACTCGCGCGGGTGCTGCGCCACCGTGATCCGCACATGCGCAAGCAGAAGCTGCATCTCGTGGCCAGTGGTGTGCGAATAGTCCAGCAGCAGAATCTTCTTGCCGCGGTGCTCGACGAAATAAATCCGATCATCCATTGCGGACCCCGAATGGTCTCCTCTGTATCCCCTGGGATGAAAAGAGCGTTGACCACAGGGGACACAGAGTACCACAGAAGAGATCTACCCTAACAGCGACTCCACGACACTGTAAGCCTCATCCAGCGCCGAGTCCAGCGCAGCCGCGTCCTTTCCGCCCGCTTCGGCCAAATCCGGACGCCCTCCGCCTTTGCCGCCAACTTTCTGCGCCACCGGGCCGATGATCTTTCCCGCTTGGATGCGGCTGGTCAGGTCTTTGGTTACGCCGACGATCAGCGAGACATTTCCATTTGACGCCGAGCCCAGCACGACCACGGCGGAGCCGAGCTTATCGCGAAGCTGATCGACCAGCGTGCGCATCTGCGGGCGGTCGAGATTGTCCACGCGGTGGGTCAGCACTTTGACGCCGCGAACTTCTTTGATTTTTTCGCCGATGTTGGCCGTGCTCGACGATGCGGACTTCATCCGCGCCTGGTCAAGCTCGCGCTGTAAACGCTTGATCTCTGCGTCCTTTGCCTCGAATTCCGCAACGAGGGCAAGATGCAGTTTTCGCTGGCCCTCAATGTGGAAGTGCTTTACCGAACCATCCTCCTGTTCGACTCTATGAGTGCTCATGCTCTTGGCAGCAACTAAGCGGCGCGTTTCCTGTTCTAAAGTGTGGTCCTCGCGGAAATGTGCTAGCGAACCTTCGCCCGTCACGGCCTCTATGCGCCGCACGCCCGACGATACGCTTCCCTCTTTCAAAATCTTGATCAGCCCGATCTCGCCCGTAGCGCCGGTGTGCGTGCCGCCGCAGAGTTCCGTCGAAAAATCGCCGATCCTGATCACGCGCACCTTGTCGCCGTATTTCTCGCCGAACAGCGCTATCGCGTGATACTCGTTGACGGCCACGTCAATCGGAACGTTCTCGATGATCTCGACCCGTTCGTTGCGCAGTACTTCTTTGTTGATGATGTCTTCAATGTCCTGCAGCTCTTCGTCCTCGACGCCGGTGAAGTGCGAGAAATCAAAGCGCAGATGATTCGGAGCGACGAGCGACCCCGCCTGCTTCACATGCTTGCCCAGCACTTCTCTTAGGCCAGCATGAAGAAGATGCGTGGCGGTGTGATTGCGCATAGTAGCCTCGCGAATCACAGCATCGACGACGGCGTCGACTTTATCGCCCACGCGGAGGGTGCCCCACCCTTCCGCGTTTTTTGCGGAGGGTGGGGATTTCATGACCACCTGATGCGCGCGCACGCCCTGCACCGGGTAGTAACATCCAGTCACTTCAGCGACGACAGTGTTGTGATCGTCGGAGTAGAGCCATCCGCGATCGCCGACCTGCCCGCCGGATTCGGCGTAGAAGGGAGTGTGGTCGAGAATGATCTCGCCAGAGTCGCCGGGCTTGAGTTCCTGCGCGCCTTGATTGCCCTTGATGATGGCTAGCACTTCGCAATTGTCGGAGCGCGTCTGGCGATAGCCTTCGAATTCGGATTTCGGGAGTTGCTGGTAGGCGGGATTGGCCGTCTGCTTGGCCGCGCCTTTCCAGGAGGCGCGAGAGAGCGCACGCTGCTTGGACAATGCGATTGCGTAACCCTCTACGTCTAGCCACATTCCGCGATCACGAGCCGCATCCTCTACGAAATCCCATGGAAACCCAAAAGTGTCAAAAAGCTTAAAGGCATCCTCTCCCGGCAAGACCGGCGTGATAGCTTTCTCTTTCAAGCTCGCCAAAATTTTTTCTGGTTCCGATACGGTCGGAGAAATGTCGCGTATCGCGGAAAGAATTTCAGTATCGGGCATACCTTCTCTGATCCAACTGCAGACTTTCAAAGCTTGGGGTGTAAATTTGTTATCCGGGTCACGTACTGCACTCGGATCCTTTGAATAATCTTGTTGGTAGAAGAATCGGCAAAGTGTCTCCGTGTCGGGCCTTTTCGCCTCCTGTAGCAGATTCTCCAGCTTGATTAGACCTACTCCCAGCGTGTGCGCGAACCGGGTCTCCTCCGCCAATATCGCTTTCGATACGCGATCCGCCGACTCCTTCAACTCCGGGTACGCATCCTGCATCAGTTCACGCACAGCAAACACCATCTCATGCAAGAACGGCTTCGTCTGTCCAAGCAAGCGCCCGTGAGTGATGGCGCGGCGGATGAGCTTGCGCAGCACGTAGCCGCGACCCTCGTTCGAAGGAGTTACGCCATCTGAAATCAGAAATGTCGCAGCGCGGGAGTGGTCGGCAATCACACGCAGAGAAGCTGCCGACTTAGAACCAGCCGAGCTTCGCTCCGCATGGACGGGCGAGGCGCCCGTCCCCACACGAGCTGCGGCGCTCCCCGTCAGTTCTGCCGCCCGCTTGATCAGCGGAATGAACAAATCTGTTTCGTAATTTGAAATCACGCCTTGCAGTACCGCCGCTATCCGTTCGAGCCCCGCGCCGGTGTCAATCGACGGTTTGGGCAGCGGATTCAGTTTGCCCGAGGCATCGCGGTCGAACTGCATGAAGACTAGATTCCAGAGTTCGACGTAGCGTCCGCAATCACAACCAAACTTGCAGTCGGTGTGACCTTGATCGGACGCCGCCGGGCCCATGTCGTAGTGAATCTCGCTGCAGGGGCCGCAGGGGCCGGTGTCGCCCATCTGCCAGAAGTTCTCCTTGAGGCCCTTCTCCCCAGACAAAGGGATGATGCGCTCAGTAGGAACTCCAACCTTTTCCCATGATTGCCGCGCCAAAAAGTCCGACCCGATTTCGTTGCATGGTTCCATTCGTGCGCCGCCGAAAATCGTGACGTACAGCTTCTCCACGGGAATGTTGAACCATTGGGAGGAAGTTAAGAGTTCCCACGCAAAGCTGATTGCTTCTTCTTTGTAGTAGTCGCCGAAGGAAAAATTTCCCAGCATCTCGAAAAACGTGTGATGACGATTGGTGAAGCCTACGTTTTCAAGATCGTTGTGCTTGCCGCCCGCGCGCACGCACTTCTGCGAGGTCGTTGCCCGCGAGTAATCGCGCTTTTCGAGGCCGAGGAAAACGTCCTTGAACTGGTTCATTCCGGCGTTCGTAAAGAGCAGCGTCGGGTCGTTCGACGGGACGAGCGACGAGGAGTGCACCTCGCGGTGTCCCTTCTGGATGAAGAAGTCGAGGAACTTGCGGCGAATTTCGGAGCCTGTGAGCATGGAAGTTTCATTCTAAATGAAAGGCAGACCTGAACCACAGGGGCACAGGGAAAGCCAGGTTTCAAAGTTTCCGGGTTTCAAGGTTTCAAGGTTTCAAAGAAACCGGCAAAAGCCGCGCGATCCGAACCGCGACGATTTTTTGAAACTCTGAAACCTTGAAACCCGGAAACTTTGAAACCTGACCTACCCCTCGGAAGTCTCGTTCTCCAGTTCGGTGAGAGTTTCTTCGTCCAGGTCCCATTTCTTCAGGATCGTGAAGATGGTTTTCGATCCGAATCCGGCGCGCATCAGTTGGCGGAAAATACGGGCTGCCTGTTTCTGGTCTTTGTCCTTGGGCTTCTGCAAGCGTTTGCGGCGGAGGTAATCGCGCGCGAGATTTTCTTCTTTCACGTCGTCATAAACGGAAGAAACCGCTTTCTCGATGACGTCGCCGTGCACTCCCTTCGCCTTCAGGTCCTTGACGACGCGCGCGCGCCCGAATTTCTCGTTGTCGCGGCGATACGACGAAAAGGCCGCCGCGTACTTCGCGTCGTTCAGATAACCCTGGCCCTTCAGGCGAACGACAATCAGTTCCACCAGCGTCTTGCCGAATTCCGTGTCGGCTTCCACACGGTTTCGCAGCAGGCGCTTCAGTTCCGCAACCGAGCGCATGCGGCGGGCCAGCGCGCCTACCGCGTAGTCGTAAAGCTCCGCTTCGGTGAAGAGTTTTCTGGGACGGCCAAACGCCATGCCTACACAATAGCGCGAGACGGGGCTGGATGGTTAGCGATCAGGACGGGCGAGACGCCCGTCCCTTCACTGTATGACTCATCACGCGGCCGCGGTCGTGCTGCCGGTCGAACTCCGCTCGCTCACGCTGCATGGTTACTTCTTTCCGATTACGGGAAGTTACTAACAATCGTTACTAGCGTCGATTAACTTTCACCCAGCAGCGAAACATCGGCAACCTTTTTCACTTTCCCATTTCCACCATCTGTAAGTGCTGGTCGCAGCGGCATAAACTCGCGCGTCTACTGGCATCGCGATTGCACTTCTAAGTCGTGTCCTCCCCGTCTGGAAAATTTGTCGAGAACGAGAGTAATCAGATTCGAATTTGTTTTTGGAGGCGCCATCGTGTTACGTAGCCGTTTTCTCTTGTCGCTTGTTGTGGCCTTGTCCCTCTCCACCCTGGCCTCGGCCAATTCCACCACGGTGAACATGACGTTCCTTTACCCGGGTACCAACGTCTCCGGTGGTTACTACACTTATCCCTACTATTTCTCGATCAACGGCGGGAAGGCCACGCCCCTGATGTGTGACTCGTTCAACAACACCATCTCGCCGGGTGAGAGCTGGACTGCTCAGGTCAGCGGGCTCCTCTCTGGCAAGGGTATGTTTGGCAAGAACATCATGGACTACAAAGCGGCGGGCATCATTTTCCTGGGCGTGATGGATGGAAAGATTAACGCCACAGTCGGCAATTGGGCTGTGTGGAACCTGTTCGACAAGGGCGTCACGGCGAACGCCGCGGCACTGGCCCTCGACACGAACGCTCTGTTTTTGGCGCAGAACGCTCCGGCGAGCGAGTTTAAGGGGCTGGTGCTGTACACGGCCGTCGGCTCAAGCCCGGGCAACGGACCGCAGGAATTCATCGGCTATCGGACACAGTCGATGGCCACCCCGGAACCGGGCAGCCTGCTGCTGCTCTCGACGGGCCTGATCGGCATCGCAGGAATAATGCGGCGCAAGTTGCTGCGCGCCTAACTCGGGTCTGGTTGTTCACGTTTTCGCAAGTCAAGTTTATCCTCGTTCTCCTTTGATCGCCGCCATCGGCGCAAATCCGATGGCGGCTTTTTTTCTTCTGTCTCATCGGGGGCTGGCTGCAAAAGCCGTGTAACTTCCTTCCGACCGCCGCTAGGAATCCGCACATCGCCGCGAAGTTCCACACGCGCGTCAGATGAAAACCACCGAATAGAAACGCCAGCCATTTCGACCAAATCCCCGTGTCACGCCAGACACGCCCGCGTTGACGCACACACGTAATCCCGCCTGTGCGCGATATTAACCTCATTGTTTTCAGTCGTATAGCTCATGGCTCCCGGCTTGCTTTTTCTTCTGGCGAGGGCGATCAGAAGCGAACAGGAGCAACGCAATGAAGCTGAGAAACGGCAAAGCGAATCGGCAGAGAAAAGCGCTCTGGGTTCTGACAGTGGTGCTTGGAATGACAACCGTCAGCGCGGCCCTGCAAGCGTCGGTTCCCGCCACGCCGCGTTCCAAGGCTCCAGAGTTCGCCAAAGCCACGGTGCGCTGGGTTCTGGTCAGCATTCCCGACCGCAAGCTGGCGCTGTTTGCAAACGGAAAGGTCGTCCGCATTTATCGCGTCGCGGTCGGCAAGACTTCGACTCCGAGTCCGGTGGGCGAATTCAAGATTGTCAACCGCGTCTCGAATCCGGCGTACTACCACAAGGGTCAGGTCGTCGCCGCTGGTAAGGGCAACCCGGTGGGTACGCGCTGGATGGGACTGAGCGCGAAGGGCTACGGAATCCACGGCACCAACCAGCCGAACTCGATCGGCAAAGCGGCATCGACGGGATGCATTCGCATGGGCAAGCAGGATCTCGAGGAACTCTTCGCGATCGTCGACGCAGGCGACACGGTCGAGATTCGCGCGGAACGCGACGAGCAGATCGCGGCAGTTTTTGGAAATGGAGCCGAAGCCGAAGGCCAGACGATCGCGCAGGTCGAGACCGAATCGGGCTTTGGCGGCGGACAGTAGGTGCTGAATTTCTCTTAGAGACGAGGCTCGCCTCGTCCGAGAGCAGTCAAGGGTCATGGAGGCAAGTCATGGAAACGATGCTGCAAGGTTTGGTGATCGTCGGCGGTTTGACGTTCTCGCTGGCCGCGTCTCTGCTGATCGAAGAACTCATCTTCGGACAAATCGTCCGCGTCGCGTTTGGCCGCCGTACGGAAATTCCTAAAAGCCTTTCTGAACACGCGCAAAAGAATTGAAAGGAGCACCACCATGCTGTTACTGAAATATTTGCTGTTGAGCGCGGGAATCGCGATGTTCGTGACCGCCGCTGGAATTCTAACCTACGACGCTTACCTGCTGATTACCTATCGGCGGAGACGTTTGAATTTCGATCCCGAGGCAGGCACGTCCGGCCCCACGCCCGGAGTTGCTCCCAATGCACGCTGGCGCACCTCGGTTGCGTTCGTGATGCTGGCCTGGGCTCCGCTGCTGATCTCGGCTGGCATCGTGATCGTCCCCAGCGGAATGGCCGGCGTGCGCGTCGGCCAGACCAAAGGCACGCCTGCCGAAACTTTGTATGACCGATGACCGATGCATACCAGTTACACCCGCGTGACGAGATGAACAGGCCGCCATGGCTCACGCGCTATAATCAGCGCATTCCACACATGCGAGCGCGAACGTCCAGCGGTCTGCGGCTAAGTTGCCTGACATCGTTCTTACTCGCGACCGTTTTCCTACCCTCTTCCTTATGCGCTTCGTCGCTGGGAGACGCCGCCCGCCAACTGGCGCACAAAATCGCCGCCGCCACCGGGCCCGGCGCCGTCGCGCTCGATGTCGCCAACCATTCGTCGCTCGACGACAAATCTGTGCGCGAAGTGCGCGGCGCGCTCGAAGCACAGCTGCACGTCGAAGGCGTACGCACCGCCAAAGCCGAGCAAGCGATGGGGACCGTCGAGGTCGTCCTCTCCGAGAGCCTCCGCGAATACGTTTGGACGGCCGAGATTGCGATCGGGTCCGACGAGAAGAAGGTCGCTTTGGTCTCGCTGCCGCGATCGCCAACGGAAACGCCATTCGCCGCCGCGCTACCGATCGTTCTGAAGACGACGCTTCTGTTCGCACAAGAGCAACCAATGCTCGACGTTGCCCTCGTCGAAATGCCCGGCGGATCCCGCCTGCTCGTGCTCGACGACGGCATGGTTGCGATCTATCGTCGTCAGGGAGCGAATCCGGGCGGGCGCTGGGAACTCGAAGCTTCGTTGCCCATCGCGCACTCGCGTACGTTTCCCCGCGATTTGCGCGGACGCCTGCTGTTGCGCCGCGATCACCTGTTCGACGCTTACCTGCCGGGAACGTTCTGCCGAACGAACTCCAGCGCGCTCGAGCCGCTTACACTCACGTGCAATGACACTGATGATCCGTGGCCTCTGACGCCGGACGACAGTGTGCGGGCTTTCTTCGCGCCCGCGCGCAATTTCTTCACTGGAGCACTCTCTCCTGGGATCGGAGAAGTCTCCAACGTTCCTTCGTTCTATTCGGCAGCCGCGTTTCCGCGCTCGAGTTACACGTTATGGGTACTCGCTGCCGTAGGTGGGTCGTTGCATCTTGTCGATGGGATGACGGACCAAGTAATCCGCAGCGGGAAGTGGGGCAGCGATCTGGTTGCGGTTCACTCCAGTTGCGGAACGGGCATACAGGTGCTGGTCTCGGAGGGCGGAGATACGGAACGCGACGGCCTGCGCGCGTTCGAGGTCCCCGACCGCGACCCGGTGGCTGTCAGTGCAGCGGTAGAGTTCGACGGGCGAATCGTCGCACTGTGGCCGGAAAGCGGCGGCAATGGCGCGGCGGCAATCGTAAAACGGAAAGACACGGGATGGTATGAGGCGTATCGCGTATCGATTTCTTGCGGCAATTAGCCCCGCTCGTGTGGGGACGGGCGCCCTCGCCCGTCCAGGCCGAGCGCAGCTCGGCAGCTGCCTGCGGTCACCACAACTTTGGGTTCGCCATAGCCTGCTGGTCGCCGCCCTGATCACATCAATGATTGCAGCAACGAGGGCAACAGGAGCAACGCGTCCGCACTACGGCGGAACCTTGCGCGTCATGCTGCAATCGGCGCCGGACGCGCTCGACCTTACCGCGAACCCCGCAAACGCCACGCCCACCGACTACTGGGACGCCGCGCGCACGCTCTCGCTAATCGGCGACACCCTTGTGAAATTGGATGCACAAGGCCGCCCGCAACCTGCGCTGGCTGTGGCGTGGCAGTGTGACCCAACCGCCCGGCATTGGCAGTTCACGCTGCGGCGAGGAGTGAAGTTCCACGACGGCAGCGCGGCGTCGCCCGCAGCCATCGCGCAGATTCTCGGAGCACTCCATCCCGGCTGGAATGTGCGCGCATCGGCAGAGTCACTGTCGATAGAAAGCGACGCGACCCTGCCTTCGCTGCTCGCCGAACTTGCGCTGCCGCGCAATCTCTTGCTCAAGCGTAATGCAAATAACATTCCCATCGGCACCGGCCCGTTCCTAGTCGCCGAGTGGCAGCCGGGGAAACTGCTGAAGCTCGCTGCAAATGAAGAGAGCTGGGCAGGGCGTCCTTTTGTGGACGCGGTCGAAATCGAATTCGGAAAATCGCTGCGCGACCAGGCCATCGCGCTCGAACTAGATAAGACCGACGTGATCGAGGCGGCGCCGCAGGCAGCCAACGGACCGCAACGGCGCGGCGCATCGCCATCGTTGTCGTTGCCCGTGGAGTTGCTGGCGCTGGTTTTCTCCGCGAATTCAAAGGCGCAGGACGCTCGCCTTCGCGAAGCTCTGGCGCTCGCCATCGATCGCAAGCCCATCCAGTCCGTGCTCTTGAAAGGAGCGGGGGAACCCGCCGCCAGCATCCTTCCCAACTGGATGACGGGCTATAGCGCAGTCTTTTCCGCGCAGGCGAATCCGCAGCGCGCCCGGACTTTGCTCGCGGACTCGCGGCAACCCGCGCTCAATGTGAGCTACGCTCTAAGTTATGATCCGAGAGATCCGCAAGCCCAACTGATCGCCGAACGCATTGCGCTCAACGCGCGCGAAGTTGGCATCACGGTGCAGGTGTCGTTGTCGGGTCCGGAAGACATCCGCCTGATGCGCGCCGTGCTGCCCAGTCCAAATCCAGTCACTTCGCTTGCCGAGGCCGTCCGGCAATTGGGATTGCCGCAGCCCGCATTTCCAGCCGCTTTACCATCGACGCGCGGCAACTCGCTCGACGAACTGTATCAGGCCGAGCGCAGTTTGCTTGATGGATACGCCGTCATCCCGCTTTTCCATTTGCCGGTGGCAAGTGCGGCGAGTGCCCGCGTGCGCGACTGGCAACCGGACCGGCTGGGAGAGTGGAGCGAAGCGGGGCTTTCGCTAGCTGATCTTTGGCTAGCAGATCGGCTGACAGATCGGCAAACGGAAGGTTCGCGACCAGAGGCGGGACCGCGATGAGCTTCCGCAAGAAACTTCTTCTGCTGTTTGCGGCGACGGTGCTTCTCTGCGTCGCGGTCATTTCGGTGTCGGTGTACAGCACCATCCGAAGCTCGTTCGAGCAGGCGAATCAGGACCGCGCGAATGCGGTTGCCGCTCAGTTTCGATCGGAGTTCCAGCGGCGAGGACTGGAGGTTGCGCGCAAGGTCGAGTCGGTTGCCGCCAGCGAACCCGTGCAGCGCATTGCTCTCGATATGAACCGCGGCGCCACGGACTTTGGCGAGTACGTCAGCGAAGCGCACGCGTTGGCGGGTCAGCGACAACTCGACTTTCTGGAACTCGTCGACAATCGTGGCACCATTCTCTCCTCCGCGCAGTGGCAGGCGAAATTCGGATATCCCGAAGCCGCTGTTGCCGAAGCGACGAATCCTGCGGCAGCAGCGCCCGCCGGAGCCTTTCTGAAACGCGAAGAGCTGCCAGATGGCGCAACCCTCGGCCTGTTTGCCGTGCGCGTGGCCCGCGTTGGAGAACAGCCTCTATACGTCATCGGCGGCGAACGGCTCGATCAGGGCTTCCTCTCGACGCTCGACATCCCCACCGGAACACGCGTATTGCTTTATCAAAACCTGGACGCAAAATGGAATCCGAAATCGCTGCTCGATCTGAATGGGCCGGCAGCAGGCGTCGACAAGATCGCTCCGCTGGTCGAACAGGTACGCGACACGCTGCAGGAATCTCAGCGCGTGATCCGTTGGACTTCCGATTCCGCCGACGCCGAAGTTTTCCACGCCATCCCACTGACCGGACCCAACCTGACTTCGACAAATCAGAGCGGTGCGAATCCGCAACTGATGGGCGTTCTGCTCGTCGGCAGTTCGCGGCGTCCGCTGATCGAATTGCAAAGGCAGATCGTCTCCACCGCCATGTTGGTCGGCGGTGCAGGAATTCTTGTGGCGGTCCTAGCCAGCCTGTGGTTCGCCGCGCGCGTCACGCGCCCAGTCGTGTCGCTGGCTGAAGCTGCACGCCGGGTCGCCGCGGGCGATCTCGGCACCAAGGTCGAGGTTGAATCGAGTGATGAACTGGGCGAGTTGGCTGCATCGTTCAACCGCATGACGGAAGATCTCGCGCAGCAAAAAGACCGCACTCTGCAAGCCGAGCGCGTGGCCGCATGGCGCGAACTGGCGCGGCGATTGGCGCACGAATTGAAGAATCCACTCTTCCCCTTGCAAGTCACGGTTGAGAATCTGATGCGCGCGAAGCAGAAATCGCCCGAGATGTTTGAAGAAGTTTTTCACGAGGGGACCGCGACCCTGCTGGCGGAAATCGACAATTTGAAAACGATCATTGGCCGCTTTAGCGAATTTTCCAAGATGCCGCAGCCCCAGCGCCGGCCAACGCAGGTGAACGATGTGGTGCGCTCGGTGCTGCGCGTCTTTAATGCGCAACTGCAGCATGCGCAATTGCAGGAGAAGAATCAGATTGCGGTGCGTACCGAACTGGCCGACGCGTTGCCCGGCATTTCAGCCGATCCCGATCTGGTGCATCGCGCGTTGCAAAACCTGGTGCTCAACGCGATCGACGCCATGCCGCAAGGTGGAGAGCTGGCGATTCGCACCGCGACCCTCGGTGATCGGGTCGAGATTTCGGTTTCCGATACCGGCTCCGGTTTAACACAGGAAGAATGCGAACGCTTGTTCACTCCGTATTACACGACCAAGCAGCATGGTACGGGGCTCGGGCTGGCGATTGTGCAGTCGGTGGTGAGCGATCACGGCGGCAAAATTTCCGTCGAGAGCACAAAGGAAAAAGGAACGACGTTTCGGATCGAACTGCCGTCCGAACCACAGCTGTGGCAAACCGGCCAGACTTAAGAAGTCTTAACAGGAGAAAACCGTGGCGCAAAAAGCGCACTTACTGATCGTGGATGACGAGGCCAACACGCTGGCTTCGCTGTCGCGGGCGTTTCGTCTGGAAGGGCATGAAGCCACCGTCTGCGACAACGCAAATAAGGCTCTCGAACTGGCCAAATCGCAATCTTTCGACTTGATACTCTCCGACGTCGTGATGCCCGGCAAAGACGGGCTGACACTTCTCGAAGAACTCAAAGCGCAAGGCGTGCCGACTCCCGTCGTTATGATGTCGGGCCAGGCGCACATCGAGATGGCCGTGCGTGCTACCCGGCTAGGCGCGCTCGACTTCCTGGAAAAACCGATTTCCACCGAGAAACTGCTGCTTACCGTGGAGAACGCACTGAAGCTCGGCCGCCTCGAGCGCGAGAATCGCGACCTGGAGCGCCGTCTCGGCAAACACGAAATCGTTTGGAAAGGCGAGACCATGCGCCGCGTCATGGCGCAAGTGGAGCGCGTGGCCTCGAGCGAAACGCGCGTCTGCATTCTCGGCGAGACCGGCACGGGAAAAGAACTGGTGGCGCGCACGCTGCATGAGCGCAGTCCGCGGGCCGGAGCGCCGTTCGTCACGCTGAACTGCGCCGCGGTTCCGGCAGAGCTGATCGAATCGGAATTGTTCGGCCACGAAAAAGGATCGTTCACCGGCGCCGCCGTCCGCCATCTCGGCAAGTTCGAGCAAGCCCAGCACGGCACCATCTTTCTCGACGAAATCGGCGACATGCCGCTCACCATGCAAGCCAAGTTGCTGCGCGTGCTCGAAGAAGGCGAAGTGGAGCGCATCGGCGGCGAGCGCGCCATCGCCGTCGATGTGCGAGTTGTCGTCGCCACGCACCGCGACCTCGAAGCGCAAGTGCGCGACGGCAAATTCCGGCAGGATTTATTTCACCGCGTGTTCGTCTTCCCCCTCCGCCTGCCCCCGTTGCGCGAACGCCGCGAAGACATCCCCGCGCTGATCGAGCACTTCGCCCTGCAGGTGAGCACCACCAACGGATGGAAGCCCATGCGCTTCACCGAAAGCGCGATGGCCGCGCTCGAAGAGCATCCGTGGCCGGGCAATGTCCGCGAACTCAGAAACGCAGTCGAGCGGCTGATGCTGCTGGCAACTTCCGATGAAGTCACCTCTGAGACCGTGACGCTGGCGCTGCCCGCTTCCGTTGCCGCGTCTGATTCTGCAACGGCCGGCACCGGCCCGCTAGCCGACCGCGTGCGCGCCTTCGAGAAACAAACCATCCTGGCCGAACTGAAACGCAATCGCCACCAGATCTCGAACACGGCGCGCGCGCTAGGACTGGAGCGATCGCATCTTTATAAGAAGGCCGAGCAGGTAGGAATTGATCTGAAAGCCACGCGAAACGAGGGCGACCGCTAAGACCTCATATTATCGTGTCTATGTCGCGAACTTGCAGGATGACACTAAGTCCGTTTGCAATTTCTATCGCCGACAGACGACAATCGCATCGTGCCCAGTACTAGCTTTTATCAGGAACCCGAGGCCGTCAGCCCCTTCCGTCCTGGCGCGCTCGTGATCGCGACATTGAGTAACCCGCGCGAAAAATTCTGGGGCGCGATTCTCCATCTTTCGGGCGAGGGCGTCAGCTTGCGCGGTGTCGATGTCGCGTCGTTCGACGATCTGGCCTCGCAGATCAAGAGCGGCGAGCCCTTCACCTCCGGCGTCGTCTTCTTTCCCATGCACCGCCTGGAGCGAATGGAACTGGATCTTCCTGAAGGAAACATCCTCTCGCTCGCCCAGCGCTTCGCGCAGAAGACCGGGCAGGACCCCGCCCCGCTACTGGTGAGCGAGTTTCTCAGCAGCGCCGGAGGAGAAAAACAGCGGTGAACCTCCGGCAGATCCTGACCGCGCCCAACCAGCTCACGCTGCTGCGGATGATTTTCCTGCCGTTCATCGTCATCAATCTGGTCAAGCACGATTTCAAGTGGGCGCTGGCGCTGTTCATTCTCGCCGGAATGAGCGACGGCCTCGACGGCCTCCTGGCCCGCACCCTGCATCAGCAAACGCTGCTCGGCCAGTATCTCGACCCCATCGCCGACAAGCTGCTGATGAGCACCATGTTTCTTGTGCTCTCAATCGAACGGATGATTCCCTGGAAATATACGATCGTGGTGTTCAGCCGCGACATTTCCATCCTGCTGATCAGCGGCGTGCTGTTCATGATCGCCGGCCTGCGCGATTTTCGCCCCAGCATCTTCGGCAAAGCCAACACCTTTTCGCAAGTGGCCGCGATTTTCTTCGTGCTGCTGCTGCTCGTCGAGCCCGTGCGCTGGATCTCGATTGCGTGTATCACTTTCCTGCGCGCCACCTTTATCTTCACCATCGTGTCTGCCGTGCACTACGCATTTCTGGTGCAGCATCGGCTGCGAGTGCCCGCGCCAAACCCCGCGATCGATTCTTAGCCATCAAGCGCCAGGCATTGCGGCCCATTTTACGCACCGCTGTCCGGCATGCGTAAGCGTGCGGTGATAAAAGTCCCAGCCTTGCGCATCCGAAACTGCCACACTACCGTCCGCTTAATCGAAGAAAAGAGTTCCGAGTTTTCCGTGATATCATTCTGCTGATTTCAGTCCTCCAATTTAATCACAGCATGCCTCCTCCAGTTGCGTGCCCTCAGAATGAGTCGACTGGCAAGCTTCGGCCGCCTTCCCTGACGCAAGTGTTGGGGATTGTTCTCATTTCCTATCTGGTTTTTCTTGCCGTTTTGTCTTTTCTAGGAGGTTCGTATTGGTCATTGGTGGGGGTTAAGTTTGGGGACAACCCTGACTATCTCGAAGCCGCGTCGGCGATCAGATATTGGCAGTTCTCAAGGGTCAACGTCAGTCATTTTTCGGGGCTGTCTTATGCCGTGGCTGGCGTATCAGTCGTGACCAGAACTTCTGAGGCCACCGCTTTGGTTGTGGTGTGCGTAGTTGCGTCGTTGGCGAGCGTGGCGCTCTGCTACCGGCTGTGGGACGGCTGGATTGCCGTATTCTTCGCGCTGTTGAGTCTTGACTGGTTCCAGCGGTCGCTGCTGGGAGGAGCAGAGCCGCTTTTTATGGCATTGCTTCTTGGCTCCTTCCTCGCGCTGCGCCGAGAACGCTGGGTATACGCGGCAGTCTTGGGTTCTCTCGCTACCGTGGTTCGACCCTTTGGAGTTTTCGCCCTGGTGGGCTTGGGAGTTCATTTGCTATATCGCAAAAGGCTTCGCGATTGTTCCATTGCGACTGCCATAGCCTTGGCCATTGGAGCTCTCTACGCATGGCCGCTGAAGCACTATCTCGGCAGTCCGTTTGCCAACGTCGCGGCATACCAGAAGGATGACTGGCACGGCGGCTTGCCTTTCAACTTCCCGTTTGTGGCCATTGTTCGCGACACGATTCCAATCAATGCACCGTTGACCAATCTCGCGCTGACCTTCGGTTGGATTCTGTTTGTGTTGGTTGCCATCGTGGTGGCGATTCGCTCAGGGAAATTTCAGGACTACGCGAAGAACCATACCGCCGAGGCGTGCTTTGTGTTGCTGTACTGCCTTGCGCTTTATACCTACGATGCTCCCGGCTGGTCGCGGTCCAATTTTCCACGATTTGCGCTTCCGATGCTGCCTTTCGCCTTGTTTTTTCTTAGGAGATACGTCCCCACAAATCGAAAGGTAATGTGGGCCCTCGCCGTGATCGCGCCAAGCCTCGCGGCAGCTTCCGCGGTTGGTATCCGTCAAAGCTGGGCAATCCTGCTCCGGTATTTCCATGGAGTCTAAGCGCTTCCACCGCCCGGCTTCGCCTCGCTCAACGGTTTCGGCCCCACCCCTCATTATCCCCACCCCCCCATTTGACGGGGTAGTACACTTCGGGAAAAATTGTCGACCCCCCACACCGGAGGCCAGGCCGGGGGCCCGCGCGCGGGTGGGGCGCGGGGTGGATTACGGATGTGGGGCGTCGGCGAAATTTCCCGACCATACAGTTGAATATCTGTTCGAGAGTTAGCCGGATCTGGGGTTGTGCGCACCCCAGCGATCGGCGGCCCATTCCCCCCGCAATCGGGAACACATCGGCAACGCAAACCGGCAAAGCGCCACGCACCAGATCGGCGCGGCCCCCAGCGATGAGATCAGCCGCTAAATAGACTCGTCGACTCCTCTATTGGCTCCATAGGCCCGGCGGAAAGAAGTCGTTCGGGCCATCACAACGGTGCCAGAGGGTAAGGCAGGAAAGATTTATCGAATATGCGCTCTTCCTCACGGCTGCTGGCGCTGTGGGGCCAAGTCTGACTTCCAAGACATGGGGAATTCCATGAGCCTGCACCTTTGAAATTGTCACATGATAACCTCGTGGGTCCGCCAAGCTAACGCTATCGACCAACGTGTAGAGAAACTGTGTCGCCCATGTCGTTGTCATAAGCGTCAAATCAATCTGCTTACGGACCACCTTCCCATTCTTGACTGTCAGACCCGCATCAAGTGACAGCGTTCGCTCGCCCTGCCGGTTCTTCAGGGCATTCTCGAAAAGGAAACTCAAATCACAGTCGTCCACAGAGCACGTTGGTTCCCGAGCGGGTCCATTATAAGGTTTACCGCCATACTTTCGAGCAAGTTGTTGCGCGTCCGAAAAAGTAGAGGTACCGAGTTGTAACGAGGCAAGGTCCTTAAGAAACGCTCGCGCTCGCTCCCGCTGGCGGATTCCCATCCACCAAAAACCCGCCACAAGAGCACAGAGAACACCTACGCTGGCGAGCCAAATCACATGTTTCTTGTACATACGCATCCAATCCGCTACCGAAGTTCGTCTTAGCCTACTAACTCTCAGTCAATAATGGCAGGGCGGTTCTGATATATCGCCGTTGACATATACCGCGCCGTTACTCATGTAGATTCCATTTGTTCCCCAAGTCTTGTTATTGATGTCGATGATGACTAGAGGGATACTTTCACCACCCGCCTTGGTGGTTGAAGCGGTAAATGTCTGCAAATCGTCATGGGTTCCATGACCACCAATCTGGTCAGGGAATCCACTATCGCCGTTGACGGGGTCTGGATCATGCGTCGTCATTCCGCCAGGGCCACTGATTTCCACATCCGGTTCCCCATTTGACCTGAAAGTCATATGTTCCGTTACATAGTAGCCTCTTAGGTTATTCCCATTGGCATCTTGAAGGTCATAACTGATGTCGCGAAACAATCCCCTTGGATTAAAACAGTCCCACGCTGCCCGAAGAAAGGCCGGCTGTTGTGGCTCCCCGTTCGGTTGTCGATTTTGCTGTTGGCTCTGATTTTGCGCCGGGGTTGGGGTCGGGGCCGGGGCGCGCGCGCGGGCGAGCGGCTTTGCGAGCGGGGGGATGGAAAGGTAAGGTGCGTGAGGGAGGGGGCGGGGTGGGGCGGCAATTGTCAATGAGTGTAATCGCCTGTTCTCGACAGTTGAGTCAGCCATAGTCAATTGCACTGCGGCGGAATGATGTTCCAAACTGCATCGGGGTGCTGCTTCAGATATGCCAGCGGACGGGGTGCCGCATCGCACAACCCATGACAACCCTCTATGCTGGTCAAACATTTGGAATTGAATTTGTGGGCCGCATCGACTTCCTCGCCTGAGGCCCTCGGTGTCAAAAAGTTCGTGATCATTTCTCCGCCACCGTTTGCCATTGTGAGATGTGCTGCACCGATGGCATATGCTCGTGCTGGCATACCGTACCGTGGCATTCCCTCGGCGAGTTCCCATTCATGGCCGAGCCATTCGGAGCGACCCTCGAAGAGTGTCATCGCCGAGACGGATTGCACACGACCACTTCGGATCGACAGTTCGGCCACAATTCCCCAGTCACGCAACCCTAATAACGGTTGCAGACGTGTGGGAACGACCCCTCTTGCGCCGCGCAGGGCCTGAGCCAATCGGCCAACACGGCCAAAAGTGGCCCAAAACGGACTTACCCCCAGCTCGAACTTGTAATCGCACTGTCGCGTCACCTCATAGTCGTACCCTTCCTTGTCTATCCATTGTTCTCTTGGCGACAACGGCTCTGGAGTCCATTTGAATCCGCCGTACCGACCAGTCACCGCAAGGACGGACCCTTCCGTATCGCCGATCTGCACGCGGGATAGATCGGCAAGCATGGATTCTGCATGATGGGCTTCGTACTCGACGTAGGCCCAAAGTGACCCACCACAGACTGCGCCGAGTGCGAGAACAGCAACTATTAGGCGTAGAAGGAGGCGACGTGTGCGCGACATGGTTTTAACTATTGCTATGCGGCCTGATCCACCGCACAGAATCTCGGTTCCTTAAGATTTTAGGCTCCAATTGGGGCAAAAATGTTCCCGAAGAGGACGTAACTGTTGAAATATCCCGATTTCACTCATTGACCCCTTGTAGGGGCGAACAGACGGCGCAAGC
>PLIC01000071.1 GCA_003139995.1 Candidatus Acidiflorens stordalenmirensis
ACCGGCGACTCCATCACCGTCGCGCCCGCGCAGACGCTCACCGACCGCGAGTACCAGGTGATGCGCGATGCGTCGATTGCCGTGATCCGCGAGATCGGCGTCGAAACCGGCGGATCGAATATCCAATTCGCCATAAATCCATCGACCGGGCGCATGGTGGTCATCGAGATGAACCCGCGCGTCTCGCGCTCGTCCGCGCTGGCATCGAAAGCGACCGGCTTCCCGATTGCGAAAATTGCCGCCAAGCTGGCCATCGGCTACACGCTCGATGAAATTCCGAACGACATCACGCGCAAGACTCCAGCCTGCTTCGAGCCCACGCTCGACTACGTGGTCGTCAAGATTCCGAAGTGGCAGTTTGAAAAATTTCCCGGCGCCGACGAATCGCTCGGCCCGCAGATGAAATCCGTCGGCGAAGTGATGGCCATTGGCCGCACGTTCAAAGAAGCTTTGCAGAAGGGAATTCGGTCGCTCGATACCGGCAAGCGAGTGGGGTCCCAGAAAATCGAGCCCAAGATTCTCACGCAGCGCCTGGTCACGCCGCATCCCGAGCGCCTGACTTACGTGCAGTACGCCATCCGCCAGGGCCACACCATCAAGCAGATCGCGAAGATGACATCGATCGATCCCTGGTTCCTCTACCAGCTCAAAGAGATTAACGACATGCAACTGGAGCTGGAAAAGCATCCGATGGAATCGGTCCCAACCGAGGTGCTGCGTGAAGCGAAGCGCATGGGTTTCTCCGATGGGCGTCTCGCCGGGACCTGGCGTCTGGACGGCAGAGGCGGCCAGGAACAAATCCGCCACTTCCGCAAGAAGCACGGCCTGAAGCCGGTTTACAAGCGCGTCGATACTTGCGCCGCGGAGTTCGAGAGCTACACGCCTTACCTCTACTCGACTTACGAAGAAGAAGACGAGGCTGCGCCCACTGCGAAGAAGAAAGTAGTTATCCTAGGTTCCGGCCCTAACCGCATCGGGCAGGGCATTGAATTCGACTACTGCTGCTGCCACGCTAGTTACGCGCTGCGCGAGGATGGCTATGAAACCATCATGATCAACTGCAACCCGGAGACGGTCTCCACCGATTACGACACGAGCGACCGCCTCTACTTCGAGCCGCTCACGCTCGAAGACGTGTTTGCCGTTTGCGAGCACGAAGCCTCGAGCGGCGCGCCGGTTGGCGTGATTGTGCAGTTCGGCGGTCAGACGCCGCTGAATCTTTCTCTCGCGCTCAAGGCTGCGGGCGTCAACATCATCGGCACCACGCCCGAATCGATTGATCTCGCCGAAGACCGCAAGCGATTCGGCAAGCTGCTGGAGGAACTTGACATTCCGCAAGCTCCCGGCGCCATGGTCGCCTCGGTCGAAGAGGCGGTCGAAGCCGCAAAGAAGATTGGATTCCCGGTGCTGGTTCGTCCTTCGTATGTGCTCGGGGGTCGAGCCATGGTCATCGCCTACGATGAAGACACCATCACGCAGTATATGAAGCAGGCCGTCGAGTATTCGCAAGACCGCCCCATCCTCATCGACAAGTTTCTGGAAGACGCGATTGAAATCGATGTGGACGCGCTCTCCGACGGCGAAGACGTGGTGATCGGCGGCATCATGCAGCATATCGAGGAAGCCGGCATCCACTCCGGCGACTCGTCCTGCGTGTTGCCCACGGTTGACATTCCCGAGCCGCTGCTCAAGCGCATGCGTGACTACACTTTCAAGCTGGCGCGCGCGCTCAAAGTGATCGGCCTGATGAACGTGCAGTTTGCGATTCCGCGCGGCACCTGTGGGGACGGGGCAGAGCCCCGTAGCCACACAGCCGCCGAAAATGGCAAAGTCTACGTGCTCGAAGTGAACCCGCGCGCCTCGCGCACCGTGCCCTTCGTTTCAAAAGCTACGGGCGTGCCCATGGCTAAGATTGCCGCCCGGCTTATGACCGGCCGCAAGCTGCGCGAGTTCCTTCCGGAATACGTCGAGCGCGGCACAGATCTCGACACGGGCCGCTGCTTCCACGTGAAATCGCCGGTCTTTCCTTGGTCGAAATTTCCTGGAGTGGACACGGTTCTTGGCCCCGAAATGCGTTCCACCGGGGAGGTCATGGGCGTGGCCGACAATTTCGGCGAAGCCTTCGCGAAAGCCCAGATTGGCGCTGGCCAGAAGCTGCCGACCGAGGGCACGATTTTCATCAGCGTCACCGACCACGACAAGCCGCAGGTGGTGGAAATCGCGCGTCGCTTCGTAGACATGGGATTCAAACTCGTGGCCACGCACGGCACCGCGGACGTGCTGGAAGAAGCTGGCCTGGCGGTGGAGCGCGTTTATAAGGTGAAGGAAGGCCGCCCCAACGTGGTTGACCTGATCAAAGCCGATCGCATCCAGTTGATCGTCAACACGCCGCATGGTTCCGACCCTTACTTTGACGAAAAAGCGATTCGCCGCGCCGCAGTCACCGCCCACATAACGGCGATCACCACGCTCTCCGCCGCGCGGGCCGCCGCAGAAGGCATCTCCGCCCTGCAGCGCGGAGAAGTCCGCGTGCAAGCGCTGCAGGCACTGCATGCAGAGAGGGTCGCTGCGAAGTGAAGCAGCGAGGTAAGACGGGGCAGCTTGGATTAGGTGATGCGAACAACTAGCGACGAACGACCAACGACTGGGGTGCACCATGCTTCTATCCGGAATCTTTCCTCCAATCACGACGCCCTTCAATCCCGATGGCGAGGTCTATTACAAAAAACTCGAAGCGAACGTCGAGCGCTACTCGCGCACGCCGGTCGCAGGCATCGTGGTGCTTGGTTCGACGGGCGAGGCGATTCTGCTTTCCGATCAGGAACGCCGCGACGTGCTGAAGACCGCGCTCGCCGCCGCTGCGCCCAATAAGGTCATGATCGCCGGTACCGGCATCGAGTCCGCGCGTGAAACGCTGCGGCTCACCGAGTATGCCGCCGAACTCGGTTACGACGCCGCCATGGTGCGCACTCCGCACTACTACAAGAAGCAGATGTTGCCGGCGAACCTGCTCGCGTTCTATCGCACGGTCGCCGACCGTTCCGCGCTGCCGATTATCATCTACAACTTCCCGCAAGCCACCGGATACGACATCCCCGCCGAAGTCGCGATCGAACTCGCCGGCCATCCCAATATCGCCGCCATCAAGGAATCGAGCGGCAATCTCGACAAAGTGAAAACGATGGTCGAGGGCACGCGTCACGTGAGGAGGCAGGCCACCGTGACCGAAACATTCGAGGCCGTAACTCCGCGCATGTTGAAGGCCGCCGCTGCCGAAAGCGAAAAACAGAGCAGGGAACTGGTCAATGTGGAGTCGCTCACCGACTCCGCCAAATCGACCGCCGAACTGGTGGAGAGACGGACGCCCTCGCCCGTCCACGCAGACAACGCTACGAAGCCTTCATCCTCTGCGGTAGCGGTCGTAGGAAAATTGAAGACGCGTCAGAAGGAAGTCGGCTTCCAGGTCATGGTCGGCGCCGCGCACCAGCTCGAATCGTCGCTTGGGCTCGGAGCGGTCGGCGCGATTCTCGCCTTCGCCTGCCCTGCGCCCGGCGCGTGTTATGAAATCTACGCCGCATTCAAAGACGGAGACAGCGCTCTCGCCCGCGAAAAACAAGAGCGTGTGAGAGTGGCCGCCCAGCGCGTGGTCAGTGAACTCGGTGTCCCCGGCGTGAAGTACTCCATGGACCTGAACGGCTACTATGGAGGCCCGTCGCGCCTGCCATTCCTGCCGCTCACCGGAGAGCAGAAAGCCGAAATCGAGAAGTTAATGGCGGAAATCCGCAGTTAAGGATTACTCTTTGCGTTGCTCGAAAGTAATAGATGATTTGAGGAAGGCCATGTCTAAGATCATTGCCGCTGTCCTCTTTACGCTTGTTGTGACTTATTCCCTTGCCGGGAAAGATGCGCCAACCCAAGTCATCAACTGGCCGCAGACTGGCTCTGCTGTTGTCCGCGTTACGCTGGGAAAGTTTAAGGAAATCGGTTCTGTTGCCGGGCAGCGCAACTATGTGATCGACACGACCGCCGAGAACTTGTGGAACAAGAAGATCTCACACCTCGGCTTCAATGTCTACCTCTACGACAAGAACAAAGTCCGCATCGGCGACGGTTGGATTGCCCTCGACAACGTCGCTCCCGGACAAGCCGTCAAGTTCCAAACCACGGTTCATGCCCTCGGAGCACCAGCTTCGGTGGAACTGGCCGCCAATTCTGTGCCCGCTGAACTGCAGCCGCTCGCCCCGCCGAAGAAGGTGTCGATTACCGTGAACTCCGTTCCCCAAGGCGCTACGCTTTCGGTGGACGGCACCGAGGCTGGCACTACGCCGAAGTTGGTACAACTGGCGGTGGGCAAGTACAGCCTCGGGTTCGCCAAGGAAGGGTTCAACACGGGAACGTTTCCTCTTGAAATCGGCCCTGACGACGTTTCGGGCGGCAGCGTGAGCTATGAACTCGGCACTTCTACCCACGATACTGTGGAACTCCGCGATGGATCGGTCTTGAGCTGCGACTTGGTCTCCGTCAGCGGAATGGAGATCCGAGTTCGCGTGGCGGGGGCCATACAAACGCTGGACCGCAACAAAGTGAAACGCATCCTTCTGACCGAACGCGAACCGGCAAACTGAGCGGACCGCAAGGCAAGCCGTGGCCTTTCTCTCGACTGCGGACGCGTGCGAGGGTATCATTGCCTTCCTTGAGAAACGGCCGCCGACATGGACAGGCAAATAGAAAACGCGAAAGTCAAAATCGGAGCGAAGCAGCCCGGCAATTCCGGCCACCTGATGTGCCGCACGCCATGGTTTGGCGTGGCGGGCTTTCTCGTCTGTGCCTACTTCGCGTGGATTTCGTTTGGCCATGTCACTCGCCACGAGTATGAATGGCCGAACGACGCTTGGACCGCCGCGACCTACATTGTGTGGATCCTCTTGCTGGCCGGCTTGGCGTTCGACACGCGCTGCCTGCGCGAGCGGCTGTTTTTCGGCGTGCTCGTCATCAATTTTGTGGCCGGTTGTGGGTTGACGCTGTGGCGTAACGTTTCGTCCGCCGATGTGCGTACCGCTCGAATTGGAACGGGTGCGCTCTGGGCGTTGGCCGCGCTGGTGAGTCTGACCACGCTGCGAAGCGCTCCGGGGCGCGATAGCATAGCAAAATGATGAGTCCGTGCCCGCTTTAGCCAGAGAGAAAGATGGCAGCGGTTTCAAGGGCTAAGTGCTAATTGCTGACGGCTGATTTTATGGACTTCGAAATCTCTCCCGGGCAGGTCAAGGCGCTGCAGCAGCGCGGGGACACATTTACGCTGCTCGATGTTCGCGAGGCTTCGGAATACGACGCCTCCCGCATCGAAGGGGCCAAGCACATTCCGATGGGAGACATCCCGACGCGCGCTCACCAGGAACTCGACCCCGACGATCACATCGTAGTCCTGTGCCATCACGGTGTGCGCTCGTTGACGGTTACTAACTGGCTCCGCCAGCAGGGATACGAAAAAGTTCAATCCATGCGCGGAGGGATCGACGGCTGGGCGCGGACCGTGGATCCGAAAGTGCCGTTGTACTGAAAAGAGCTTTTGGCTCTTGGCAAAACCTGGGTCTCGTCCGGCGTCAGCAGAGCAACCGCGATACTGACCACTGATCATGATCACCGACTGCCACATCCACATCGAGCCGATCGAACTCTTCAAGCCCCATGCGCTTGAACTGATGAAGCGCAAGCGTGCCAATTTCGATGAGATCGCCGAATATTGCCGCTCGCCCAAGGCTTTCCTGAAGTATCTGGACCGTTGCGGCGTTGACCGCGCCGCGCTGATCAACTACGTTGCGCCGGAAGTGATTGGCCTTACGCCCGAGGTCAATCAGTTCGTCGCCGATTACACGAAGCACGATCCCAAACGCCTGATCTCCTGTGGCAGTTTGCATCCGCGGCACACCACCAATATCATGGCGGATGTCGAGCACATCCTGCGCCTCGGCATTCGCATGATCAAGGTCCACCCGCCGCATCAACTGCTGTTTCCGAACGATTATCTGAACGGAGTGAAGGAACTTGAAATCATCTACCGGGCTGCCGAAGCCAATGGCATCCCCGTGATGTTCCACACGGGGACGTCGATTTTTCCTGGTGCGCGCAATAAATACGGAGACCCGATCTACGTTGACGATGTTGCGGTCGATTTCCCAAAGCTCAAGATCTTGCTCGCACACGGCGGCCGGCCGCTCTGGATGCGCACCGCGTTTTTTCTTATCCGTCGGCACCCGAACGTCCATCTCGACATTAGCGGTATTCCACCGAAAACGTTGCTGAAGTATTTTCCGCGGCTCGACGAGATCGCCCACAAGACGCTGTTTGGCACCGACTGGCCGGGCCCGGGCGTTCCGGATGTCAAGCGGAATCTTGAAGAATTCAAGGCCCTGCCCATGAGTGAAGAGATGCGAGAGCAGATCTTAAGCAAGACGGCGGCCTCGCTCTGGCCGGAATAGGGGATTGTGTAATCGGGTAATTTGGCAATCTGAAAATCTCCTCGCAAGCAAAGGCACGCGGGGTTCAAATTGCCAAATTACGAAATTTCAAAATTACTCGATTTCTCTTTGCCCTCTGTCGCGAACCGGAACTTGCTATTTGCCTGCCGCTTTCGTGCCGGTCAGTTCGTTGGCCAGAGCCTCGGCGCCGTAAATGTTGCGCAGCGCTTCGATGATGCCGCGCGAATCGACATGCACGGCCCGTGCCTGGCGATCGTCGTAGTAAAAGTTCAAGACCAGCGACTGGATATTGCCGTCGAAAATAATTCCGACCACTTCGCCCGCCTTGTTTACGGTCGGGCTGCCCGAGTTGCCGCCGATGATGTCCGCGGTGGAAACATAGTTCAGTGGCGTCTCCAGTTTAAGTTTCGACTTCATCTTCAGCCAGCTGGCGCCCAGATTGTACGGAGGCTTGTTACCGTGCTCCTCCGCATGCTGGAAAGCGCCGGCGAAGGTGGTGAAGTAAGGAATCTTTTTTCCATTCTCCTCATACCCCTTCACCGCGCCATAACTGAGGCGCAGCGTGAAGGTCGCGTCCGGAGGCTGGTTAAGGCCCGTTTGGGCAAACCGCGCCCGAGCGATGGTTGCGCCGTCGCGTCGCACCACCGCATCCACCTCGTCGTCGTAGCGCTTGCGTACCGCCCGCGCCTCGGAATCCACGTTGCGCAGCAGGACGATCAGCGGATCCGTGCTCGCATCCACGGCTGCCTTCCCGCCCTCATAAAGTTGCTTGCGGACAGCTACATCTTCGAGCTTGGTACCGGCGATCAGCGCCTTGGCAGCTTCTTCGGGCGACTTGCCGCTCAGCGCCGCTTTCACCGCTGGATCGTCAGGTCCCAACGCATCCTGCATCTGGGCCAGTGACAGCGCCAAAGTTGCGGTCTGGAGATTCTTGTAGACAGGAGCCGTGCTGAACAGTTGCTGCTCCAGCGAGGGCAGGGCAGAATCACGAAACTCGCGGAGACGGCCGCCATTTGGTTTCGGCTTTTCCTCTGAGGCACGGACCAGAATCCGGGCATAAGCCGCGAGGCCCGAGTAGAACCCACGCATGCGCTCGACGTAGATAAGCGGGCTGTAAATTTCGCGGTTCACCTTCATGGCATTGGAAATCTCTTGCCATGGATTCGGCTCGCCCGGATGCTTATCCATGTAAGCCTTTTCCCGCTCGCGCTCCGCCGTGTTCATCTGCGACAACATCGCCATATCCCGCAGGCCTTCATACTCGCCGTTAATCGCTTTCTGAGAATTCTGCAGCCCGAAGATGTCCTCCTGCGCGATGCGCGCGTTCTCCGGCGACTGCGCGCTGAAATTCTGGAGCATGGCGATCCGCCGCTTGTAGCTGGCGAGGCGCGACGGATAGTCCACGTCTTTCAGATATTGCCATTGCGCCATCGTGGTTAGGCGGTCCGTGCCTCCAGGGTGCCCGGAAACGAAAATCAGGTCGCCATCTTTGACTCCAACTTTCGACCATTGCAGGTAGTTGTCGAGATGGGCTGGCTTATCGTTCTCGTAAACACGGAAGAAAGTGATGTCCAAGTCATAGCGTGGGAATGTGAAGTTGTCGGGATCGCCGCCGAAGAATGCCGCGTCATATTCGGGCGCAAACACCAGGCGCACATCGGTGTACTTCTTGTATTTGTAGAGGTTGTAAACTTCGCCGGAGTAGAGCGTGACCACGTCGCAGCGCAGGCCGGTCGAAGTCGCACAGTCCTTTTCGATGGCGCTCATGGCGGAGCGCTGTGCCTGGCCAGCGTCGGCGGCCGACATGGAAGGCGTAGCTGCGGCTTTTATCTTCGCGGTGACATCGTCGATGCCGACCAGCTCGTTCAGTTCAAGATCGGGACACTTGGCTTCGTCCGCCTGGGTCTTGGCGTAGAAACCGGTCTTCATGTAATCCGTGCCGGAGGTGCCGAGTTTCTCGATGCAGTCGGCGCCAACGTGATGATTGGTAAACGCCAGGCCGTCGGCCGATACGAACGAACCCGAGCCTCCATTGTTAAAGCGCACCGAGGACAACCGGAGGTGATCCAGCCATTCCTGCGTTGGCAGGAAGCCGTATTGCTTCTGGACCCGATCTTTAGGGAAATTGTTGTATAACCACATACCCTCATCGGCGAGCGCCAGGGGCGTTGCAATGGCAAGGATGAGGCCTAAAATGAGCAGCTTCGTTTTCATGAGTCTCTCCGCGTAGCTTTGGGAATTTCCGCCGGCGGGGCAAAGGCGCTCCCGCGGCAAAGTGGCGAACGCGCTATTCTACGCCGCGCGCGCTTCCAGGCCAAACGCGCGCTTGGAAATCACCGCGGGTTTGGCGTATAAAAAGGGGACGCAGTGCGACTTTGTTGCGCGCGCGGGCATCCTATACCCATCCACACTGCAAGCGAGGAGCCATGTCCAGCGTTACGAGCATGCATACCCCCAAAGGACTGGAAGGGGTTGTCGTTGCCACATCCGGTATCTCCTACATCGACGGTGAGCAGGGAGTGCTCGCCTATCGCGGGTATGACATCCACGATCTTGCCGACCACTCCAGCTTTGAGGAAGTCTGCTACCTGCTTTGGTTCGGGCGTTTGCCTAATGCCGACGAACTCCTGCACCTCAAGTGGCGCATGGCGGAAGAACGAAAGCTTGACGCATCGATTTTTTACCGGCTGCAGCTCGTGCCCAGGCACGTCCCGCCCATGGACATGCTGCGTACAATCGTGTCCGCGCTTTCGTATTACGATCCGGAATACAACAAGAACGATCATGAAGCAAACATAAACAAGGCCATCCGTCTGACCTCGCAGATCTCGATGCTGGTCGCGGACTATGACCGTATTCGCAAAGGGAAGCCGCTCGTCGAGCCCGATCGATCGCTTTCCCACGCGGCGAATTTCCTGCTCATGCTGAACGGCGCCGCGCCCTCGAAGACCGCCGAGCGCGCTCTTGACATCGCGCTCATTCTGCACGCCGACCATGAACTGAACGCTTCCACCTTCGCGGCCCGGATCACAGCCGCAACGCTTTCCGACATGCACTCGGCGATTACGTCGGCGATCGGCACGCTCAAGGGGCCTCTGCACGGCGGCGCCAACGAGGCCGTCTTCAAGATCCTGATGGAAATCGACGCCAACAACGCCGACCCCGTCGAGTACGTCAAAGGGTTGCTGGCCCAGAAGAAGAAAATCCCGGGCTTCGGGCACCGCGTGTACCACACCGAAGATCCGCGCGCCACGCACCTGCGGCAGATGTCGCGGGAACTGGGCCATTCCACGGGCGATCCTAAGTGGTTCGAATACTCGCAAAAAATCGAAGACTTCGTGAAGGCGGATAAAAACATCAACGCGAACGTGGATTTTTATTCTGCTTCCACCTACCACACGCTCGGCATCAATGTCGACCTGTTCACGCCCATCTTCGCGGTCGCGCGGGTCGGTGGCTGGACGGCGCACGTCATCGAACAACTCGACGATAACCGGCTGATCCGGCCGCGCGCCGATTACGCCGGCCCGGCCTATCCACAAAAATATGTGCCGATGGAGAACCGCTGAACAAGTGTGTGCTCTGCTCGTGTGGGGACGGGCGCCCTCGCCCGTCCAAGCCGAGCGCAGCTCGGCAGATGTCCGCGGTCGCAGCAACGCTGGATTCGCTACAGGATATTAATTGCCCCGGTCGCTGCTGTCCGCGCCCAAAAGCTCAATTCTCGCACCGCGCATCGGTACAATAGAAACCAGTATGATGCGCCGGGTCTATCTCGATAACAACGCGACTACTCCGGTGCTCCCCGAGGTTTTGGAGGCCATGCGGCCTTACTTTGGCGAGCATTTTGGGAACGCGTCCTCCATTCACCATCATGGGCAGGAAACGCGGGCCGCCGTCGAGCGCGCGCGCGAATCCGTGGCCGCGCTGCTGGGCTGCCGTGCCTCCGAGGTCGTGTTTACCAGCGGCGGTACGGAAGCCGACAATCTAGCGATATTTGGCCTGACGCGGTCGGGCGACCACGTCATTACCTCGACCATCGAACATCACGCTGTGCTTAACGCCTGCAAGCATCTAGCAGCAAAAGGATGCGAAGTCACATACATTCCGGTAGATGGTCGCGGCCTGGTGGATCCGGCGGATGTGAAGCACGCGGTCCGGCCGAATACGAAATTGATCACAATCATGTTCGCCAACAACGAGACCGGCGTCGTGCAGCCGGTCGCAGAGATTGGGGAGATCGCTGCCGAAGCCGATATTTACTTCCACACCGACGCCGTGCAGGCGGCGGGGAAGATCGCGATCGATGTCAACAAAATCGGGTGCGACCTGCTGACCATCTCCAGCCACAAGTTTCACGGGCCGCAGGGTGTGGGCGCGCTCTACGTCCGCAAGGGAACTCAGCTTGAACCTATGCTCTATGGCGGGAGTCATGAACGCTCGCGCCGGGCTGGGACGGAGAACGTTCCGGGCATCGTCGGTTTAGGCAAGGCTGCCGAGTTGGCCGTTGCTGGCTTTGAACGCGGAGACGATCTCAAAATGGCCGTCGCGCGTGACCATCTGGAAAGGGAACTGCTCTCGATCGAAGCCACAGGTTTGAATGGCGAAGGCGCGCCGCGCGTGCCGAATACAACGAACATCTATTTTGATTCCATCGCAGGCGAGGCGCTGGTCATCGCGCTGGACTTGAAGGGTCTGGCCGTCTCGACCGGCGCTGCATGTTCTTCCGGAGCGATCGAACCATCGCACGTGCTGCTCGCGATGGGCCTCGGTCCCGACCGCGCGAAAGCCAGCATTCGCTTCAGTCTCGGCAAACAAAATATGGCGGAGGATGTGGACTTCGCACTGGCGCTGATTCCGGAAACGGTGTCGAGGCTCCGGGACCTTAGCCCCGTTTACAGGTCTGTCTTTTCGAAATGAGGTTCTCGCAGTTTGAGCAATCGGGACCAAAACCGGCAATTTCGCGATGCGGTACGCGAAATTGGAAGAATTCTTGGCCGTTCCCTTACAATTACAGAGTGGGATCGATTGCATCGCGAAGTCTCTGGGATGGGATTCAGTTTTGACACCATAGTCCAAGTTGGACTGGCGATGTTTGGGTGAACTCGATATGAAGGCTGTAGCTGTCGATATCCGTCAATATTTTCAACCGGTGTTCGGAACCCCGCCCTGGAGGGTCAAGCCGGGCGTGGGGAGCTTTCTGACCTTTGAATTCGGTCCGCGCATCAAGACCGGTGGCCACCTTCATGGACGATGGCATCTTTGGATTTACTTGTCGAATTGGAAACTGCTTCGCGGCGAACGCCAGTTAGTCGACTCGGATGCCGATCGGAAACTGATAACGATTTCTACCCGGCGGCTTGAGGGAGAGTCACTGACCGACATCGATTTTAACGCTCGCACGAGAAGGACTACTTTTTCCTTCGGCGATTTTCGGTTGGTGGTTTCGCCCGCTGATTATCTTGACAGCCCCGACGAACAAGATCACTATTGGATTTTTTTTATGCCGGATAACGAAGTGCTAGCCGTCGGTCCCGCCGGAATGCGAGTGGAGCAAGGCGACGCTCCTCATCCCTTTGTAGATGGAAAGAAACAAGAAATAGAAATTCAGACGACTAAAACAAAGCAGGTTAGGTTGAACGATTAACGTGTTTGATTCCCCCGCCATCGCCGTCGCCATGTCGGGAGGAGTGGACTCCTCGGCTGTTGCGGCCATGCTGCGTGCCGAGGGCCGCAACGTCATCGGCCTGACCATGCAACTCTGGAATCAGCGCCGTCTTGCCGGACACGAAGGTATGCCGGAGACAGTCCAGGGGCGCTGCTGTTCGATTGACGACGTTTACGATGCTCGCCGCGTTGCCGATACCCTCGGCATCCCTTATTACGTGGTCAATCATGAAGAGCGCTTTGAGCGCGATGTGGTTCGGCCGTTTGTCGAGGAGTATCTTGCCGGCCGCACGCCCATCCCTTGCAGTCTTTGCAACAATCACTTGAAGTTTGACCAGCTTCTTATTGTGGCGCGGCAGGTTGGCGCTGATCGGATTGCCACCGGGCATTATGCGCAGGTCGTCTTTGACGAGCCGCTCAATCGCTGGCTGCTGAAGCGCCCAGCCGACAAGTCCAAAGACCAGACTTATTTCCTCTTCGGCCTTACGCAGGAGCAATTGAGCCGCACCCTGTTCCCGCTCGGCGGCATGACCAAGCCGGAAGTGCGCGAACTTGCCCGCAAGCACAACCTCGTGATCGCCGAAAAGCCCGACTCACAGGAAATCTGCTTTGTCCCCGGCGGCGACTACAAGCGCTTTCTCGAAGCCTATCTCGCCGAGCAGGGTGATGAGCGAGCCGAAACAGAGATTGCCGGTGAGATGGTTACTACCGATGGCAAGGTCATCGGCGAGCACGCCGGCGTTCACAACTTCACGGTCGGCCAGCGCAAGGGACTCGGTGTGGCCACCGGCTCTCCGCTCTACGTGATTCAAATCAAGAACGACACGCGGCAAGTAGTGGTCGGTAAAGACGAGGAGCTTTATTCGCGCACTCTCCGCGCTCGCCGCGTGAACCTGATTTCGACGGCCGAGCTGCGCGAGCCCATGCGGGTTGCAGTGAAGATCCGCCACAAGCATCAACCCGCGCCGGCCATCATTCAGTCAGCCGGGCCGGACGAAGTCATAGTTACTTTTGACGAGCCGCAGCGTGCGATCACGCCCGGTCAGGCCGCCGTCTTCTACGATGGAGACATTGTCGTCGGCGGCGGTTGGATCGAAAACTCCACGCAGTAAAGACCGTTCACCAACCGCCTGGTTGCCGCGAGTCGGTTACTGACGATTACTTTTGCACAGCCTCATAGCACCTTCGTGGCCTAGACCTGCCGAACAAGCAGAGTTAGGGTTAGTTCACGACGGGACCTTCGTAGTTCTCTCTCCAGTTACGGTCCGGCGTGGGGAGTGATTTATGAAATTCTGGCATTTGTGTTACGCGGCATTGGGGATTGCGGTGGCACGCTGGGTTTTCAAGCGTCAACCAATGCGGGTAACCGATCCGATCGCCCGTTTCCGTACCTCTGGCCTGCTGTAAGTAGTGATTGGTGAAAGGGGCATGGACGCGCCCCGTTGCGCGTCTCCTCGACTTGAGCGCGTTCATGCCCCGTTCCCATCCCTTTTTTGTTAACTCTGGAAGTGCTAGCACCAACGTGTCCCTTCGGTAACTTCTTTTCCATTCCATCTCGCCTAAACTTTCTGTGTGGACCGGCTGCGCCTACACGCGCGCCACAGCGGCATAAAATATGCGACTCAGATTCCCCAGCTTGCGGTTGGTGACGCTCTGTGTGCTGCTCGCTGTGCCGTTGTTCCCGTTGGCCGCTTTGGCGCAAGACGATGCCCCCTCGCTCGGCGACCTCGCCCGCAACCTGCGCAAAAACAAAATGCAGCAACAGCCTCAACAACAGCCAGACACCGCCCTTACGGTGATCGACAACGACAATCTGGCCCAGGTTATGGAGGATGCCAAGAAAGCAAGGCCGGTCAAACAAGACAAGACCGTGTTTTCCATTGACCCTTCCAGCAATAATGTGAAAGTATCGTCACCCGATGTAACCTGCAGTCTGTCCTTCAACGCCCGTGCAAGTTCGCTGCTCATCAAGCCCGTTCTGATCGAGGACTTGCCGCTCACCGAGCTGCTCAAGCTCGACGGCCCCGGTTCCATTCAGGATGAAAATCTGCAGCTCGAAGTATTCAACGGAACCGACTGGGATATTCGCGAAATCACCATTGGCTTGACGCTCGAACGTAAGCCAGGAGAAGACGCCGAAGTGGCCGCGCGCGCACGTGTGATTCCCGCCGCCCAAGGCATTGCGCCAACCGCCGTCGAACGGCGTTCCGACGTAACGCTCCTCTATCACCTCAAGGCCACGGCCAAGCCCTTCAGCACAACCACGTTTCACGAGAATATCGGGATCACTCCCGGCCCCGATGAGGATTGGCGATGGTCGATCGTGGAAGCCAGGGGAATCCGGCCTTCGCAAGCACAGTCGGCGCCCGATTCGCTGCCCGATCCGCTGTTTGCGTTTCCATCGTCGTTACTGTTGGGCTCGAGCGGGCCGGAGCTTGCGCCAACCGCGCCTGTAGTTCCGGACAAAGCGGCACAGAACAAGCCCAGTCTCGACAAGTCCCCAAGCCCCAGCCTGGCTCCGCAGCGATAAAAGCTTGAAACACAGGGGCGCCCGGATTCACCAAGGGAAACGAAAAAGGTGTTTTCCCCTGTGTTCCTCTGTGTCCTCTGTGGTTGAGATTTTTCGGCAGCGTGTCAGGATGCGCTGACGTCAATCGTCGGCAGGAAGCGCGGCTTCTGNNAGTCCCCAGAGATATCCGGCTGTCACGTTGATATTGGGATAGCCGGCGACGGCGGCGGCGCTAGAACTGTTTCCAGCGGCGTGATCGCCATTGATCAGGTCGGTGAGCCATGCAGGACCCGCCGTGGGGGCGACGAGAGCGTCGAGTTTGAACTTGTCCATGATGAAGTCGATGCCCTCAACGCGGCTGAGTCGGCGATTCAGGGCCAGCGCATCGAGATATTCCTTCGATGTGAGCGGGCCCTTCTGCTCCGACTTAAGAAAAATGTCCTGCCCGAAGTAGGGCATTTCCCGGCCGCGATTGAGCTCGTTGAAGTCGATCACATCCTTCAAACTCTTCACCGAAGAGCTGCCGCGGCGAGCGAGATACGCCGCAAGGTCGGCCTTGAGTTCGTAATAGAAGACGGTCAGTTCGCTGTCGTCGAACTTGCCAATGGTGGGAATGTCGGCGGGATCGGCGATCTCCGCACCCGCGCGCTTCATCTCGTCGATGAGCGAGTCCATAAAGTGGTCAACAGCATCGTTGAAGCCACAATATTTGCGCACCACTCCCAGGCGCGCACCTTTGAGTCCCCTGGGATCGAGGAATTTCGTGTAGTCGGGAAACACCTTGCCCCGGCTGTCGGCGGTCGCGGAATCTTCGGGATCCGCTCCAGCCATGGCACCGAGAAGAATGGCGACATCGCGCACCGTGCGAGCCATCGGACCCGCTGTGTCCTGACTGTGCGAGATCGGAACGATGCCGCTGCGGCTGACGAGTCCAACCGTGGGTTTAAGCCCAGCCAGACCGTTTGAAGAAGAGGGACAGACGACCGACCCGTCCGTCTCCGTGCCCACGCCAGCAACCGAGAGATTCGCGGAGACAGCGGCTCCAGTCCCGGAACTCGATCCACACGGATTGCGGTCGAGAGCATAAGGGTTGCGAGTAAGTCCGCCGCGCCCGCTCCATCCGCTGGTGGAATGGCTGGAGCGAATGTTGGCCCACTCACTAAGATTGGTTTTGCCCAGGAGTACGGCGCCGGCCTTGCGCAACTGCGCGGCGACGAAAGCGTCGTTCGGAGGGCGCGATCCCAGCAGCGCCAGCGATCCCGCCGTCGTATTCATGCGGTCTGCGGTATCGATATTGTCCTTGATGAGGACCGGAATGCCATGAAGCGGTCCGCGCGGCCCTTTCGACTTGCGCTCCTGGTCGAGCGCGTCGGCGATCGAGAGAGCGTCGGGGTTGAGCTCGATGACGGAGTTGAGCATGGGCCCGGCTTTGTCGATCTCCTGAATGCGGGCCAGATATTTCTCGGTCAGAGAGCGGCAGGAATACTGGCCGGACTGGAATGCCTTCTGAAGATCGTCAATCGTGATCTCATCGAGCTCGAAGTCCCTTTCAAAATGACCGGCGACCGGCGCGGGCACAGGCGTAGTCGGGGCATCGGCAACGCGGGCCGCGCCGAGCGCCGGGTAAGCAGCCGTCGCAAGAGTCGCGGTCACGCCCGTGCGAAGGAAGTTGCGGCGCGAGTTGTACTTCGGGGCGAGGGGATCGGTAGACATGAGGGCTCCTGCGACGTGGGATGAGTTCGACGTAAGTCCCGCGCGGGAATGTTACAAAGAGTGCGCGAGAAAGGCAAACGCCGGAAACGTTGTCAGTGGCCGCGCGTCAAGCCATTTAAGAATG
>PLIC01000195.1 GCA_003139995.1 Candidatus Acidiflorens stordalenmirensis
CCACGTTAGAATGCCAAAATCAGACGCCGATTTAATCCCCTGCAGAATCTCAATCAGGCTGTAAAGATTCCCATCCAAATCGCGAAGCGGAGTCAGCAGAAGATGCACATGGTCCGGCATGACCACGACCGCATGAATCGCCGCTCTTGTCCCATGATCGTGCAGACAGGGCCGCAGCACGATATCTCGAACCGACTCCGGCAAAGGATCAAGACAACCCGCACAAAACGTGACAAAGACCGCCCGATCGTCCTTCTGATAGTGCGGAAGCCGCCGCCGATACTCGGACTTCCCCTTCAATAATGCCTGAGTCATGAGCCGCAATCGTGGGTGCGAGTGTAAGTATAAGTATAAGTGGGGAGCGGGCGCCCTCGCCCGCTGCCGTCGACTTACCCAGTCTGCTCCCGAAAGTCGAATCGATCTGTGACACAGACACAATCAAAATGTGACGATTTCAAATGCACGGGAACGCCGGCGGAGGAATGTTCGGTTGCTATTGTTTTTGTGGAGCGGGCGCCCCCGCCCGCTGCCTTTTGACTTTGTTAGTATCCGGCAAGACCAGCGAATCAGTCTGTGACCAGGACACAATCAAAATGTGACGATTTCAAACCCCGAAAGACGGCGACGAATCCCCAGCCGTCAGCCCTTTTCGCGGGCGGGGGCGCCCGCGCCACACGAACGTGGGAGAGTAGGTCGTTCCGGGCATAAATAAAGGCCACGTTCAGAAATGAGCGTGGCCTTTTCCGCTGTCAGGGAACTCTGCCGTTATTCCGGCGTATTCCGCCCGAATGGACAATGTAAAAGACAATGAGTCTTCGCATTCTATTCGCTTCGTGGTAAGCTGTGCTTTGATGGAGAAGGAGATCCACTTCGAGACGACGCAACAGAAGGTCGCAACCGGCCTCGTGCTCCCGATCTTCGCGGGAGCTCTTTACATCACGCCGGAGGAGTTCCGCCGACACCACCAGGGTTTGCCGATCGAGCAACCGCACGACCACCACGAACGCGCACCGATGGAGGAGGGGAGGTCGAGCGTAACGGTTGACTCTGGCAGTAGCACGGCGACGGTGAACACCTTCTCTTCCGGGTTTTTCGAGGGATGGCAAAACGGGTCGGTGGAGTGGCCGGTGATGTTGCGTCCTGGTCTCTACATCACGGTTGGTTCCGAAAAGAAGAGCTAGTAGTCTAGCTCACTGGATCCAGGTCCGGACGTCCACCTTGCTCGATGAGACCGGGGAGGCTGGCCCACCCTTTCACTCATCTCAACTCCCGAGGGTGGCCCGTCCTTGTTCGCGCTTTTTGCGACAGGGCGGGGATTTTGACTTCCTATCTTCACCACGACTCCCATCTGCTCACAATCCGTCCGTGATCGAAATTTATTGACTTACAACCCGCCGTGCGCGAGAATAGAAATCTGATTGGGGCAGTTTCGAGATGTGTCCGTCACTAAGACGCACCTCGAAGCTGCCCCAAAACCATTTTCAGCGCTCTTTGACAACGTAACTCGTTGATTCTGGAAGACTTTACCCGCAAGTCCTTTAAATCCAAAGACCTAGCGGGAATTTCCTCCTAACCCCATGATTCCAAAAGAGAGGGGGGAGGGGGGGTACCCCCCCCTCCCATACCACTTCATGCCTCACGATCCTGATGCGGGCTTTCGCGTTCCCCAACCTCCTCGATCCCGTCCGACGGTTGCGATCGCTCTCAGCATCGTTATTGGGCTGCTTCTTGGAATTCTGTGTCTCGGTTCGGTTGGATGGTTAATGCTGTCCCGACATTCGGGGCGCGCTCTGTTGAGCCATCTGTTGTCGGCGGTGACAGGCAGAACCGTCAGCATCGATGTGAACCAGCCCACCGTGGTTGATCGCATTCAGCGGCTGCAGCGGCTGGAGACGGTGGTTTACACCATGGACAAGTTGGTGACCGGCGCGAAAGAAAACCCCATCTTTCCGGATTTTCTGGCCGGAGATCGCCTCTTGATGATGGTGCACGGCGAGGTTGTCGCGGGGATTGATTTCTCGAATCTAAAGCTGGACGACGTCAGAGTGGATGGCAAGCAGATTCACTTGCATCTTCCCGCGGCGCAGGTGTTCAGCACCCGGCTCGACAGCGCCAAGACGCGGGTGTATTCCAGGCAAACTGGGTTGCTGGTACCGACCGATCCGAATCTGGAAACGCAAGTGCGCCAGGAGGCGGAACGTCAGCTGCAAGAGGCCGCGTTGGCCGATGGCATTTTGCGAACGGCCCAGCAGAATGCGGCTTTGACGATCAGCAGTCTGTTACAAGGTTTGGGATTCGAGAAGATTGACTTCGACTAGTGGCAGTGCGGCGGTGGTGTGCGGGGCGGACAGGGGTGTCCGGCCCACATGACGAATATCCTGAGTGCTTGTGAGAGCGGCGTTCATTCGCGAGGTTGTTCGAAGTTCTCAGTCTGCTCGACTCCAGCTTTTCGCAGCTCTGCCATGAAGGCAATTGGGTCCACTGCGTCAGCGAGGAAGTGGATGCCGGCCTGGACGCCTTTACTCTCCGAAACCATGCGGGCGACAGTGGCTAGCGCAAGTCCGTTAATCCAGTAGTCGCGGCGCTCCTTGTAAACGATCTGGACTTTCAGGGCCAACCTGCGTCCTTGAGAGCGCCCAAGAATATGAGCCACGACAAAACCATCCACGGGCAGACGATTTCTGCGAAATACGTTTCGGAACAAGCGAACACTCAGCGTTTCGGGGAGAGGAAGCAGGGCCATGAGAGTTATCGCCATGATCGTCCGAAACCCCGATAAGTACGCGTAGGCGAAAACGTCATAGTTATTAAGCCGACATCCGATCTCGCTCAGTTCGGGAGTGGAAACCATAAGGAAACGGCCGGGGCCGACGGGGTCACCCAAGTCGACCCGGCGGAAAGCCTCCGACATTTTGGCGCGGGTCCACTCGCCCTTGTGAAAGTAACCAGGACTGCGGAGCCCCAACTTACGGACGAACCGGACAGCGTCGCGCAAAGCATTGGTGGACCACTCGCCGGAGTCACTGAAATACACGGTCAACGACTCGATTGAATCCATTTTGGCCATTGCCTGCGCGTCCGCGTAAACGGGCAGGAGTTCGCTCAGGCCAGGATTCCACCCGGCCGAGACCACAAACGACAATCCCAAATCTTCGATCTCTTGGCGATGAGGAAGCATGCGTTCCTTTACCAACGACATGCCTGCCGCATCAATGTAGTGACATCGCGCGCGAAAAGCCGCTTGTGCGACGCGATCCTGCAGCACCATAACCGGCCCAGCGCAGCTGACGACGATCGAACATCGGGCGCAAAAATCGTCCAACGAATGGGCATCGAGAATGTCAAGGTGCGCCGTGGACGCTCTGCTATCGAACTTCGCCGCTAGGGCCTTCCCTTTGGCCAAGTCACGTCCACCGATTAGGATCTCGCCCTCGCAGGACTTCCAAAGCTCGGACGCAACGATTCTCCCGGTTGCACCGTAGCCACCAACAATGCCGAAAGTGACAGCTCGACTCATTGCTCAACCCCGGCAGCATCCAACCGAACTAGGTCGTGGAGTATCAGTTTAGCTCTTCATCCTATGAGCCAGCGACCGACGAACACACGCACCCATGGGGAGAGTGCTGCGTCCTTTTCGCGTGCTTTGCGAAAAGGGTGGGTGATGGGGATCATCGGCGGACCCTATGGACGAGGGTCACTTCGGGAGTCAGCGAGAAATCCCAAGCGAGACATGACCGTGGGAACCCACCCATCAAGAAACGAATGGTGGTGCACCCGGCCGTCCCTCCACGTGCCTCAACTACTTTGTTCTATCTTCCGGTGGCGAGCCTTGTGGCTAGGCGTCGGGGCAAATTAGCGACTAGGATTTTTTCCTGGGCTAGGCGGAGGTTGTAGGGAACGCGATAGAAAGTGACGATCCAGGCTTCGGAGTCGAACATGGCGAAGGCGGCGCGCCAGTCGCCATCGCGGGGCTGGCCTACGGAGCCGGGGTTGATGAGATAGCGGCAGTCTTTATCCTTGCGCAGGGGCCAGTCGGAGGACTCGGACTGGCCTACGGTGCGATATACGGGACGGTAGGCTTCGTCGATCTTGCCTTGCAGCATGAAACCGCCCTGGAGATGAGTGTGTCCGAAGAAGGTGACGGGGACGGGATTGGCGATAAGCGGCGCGATGGCGTCGTGGGCGCTGACTATGTATTCATCTTCGTCGAGGGCGGAGCCGTGGACGAACTGGATGCCGGGGAGTTCGTCGAGGTGGATGGGACCCTGAGGGAGCGAGCGCAGCCAGTCGAGATTTGCGGGAGTGAGTTGGTCGCGGGTCCAGAGAGTGGCGAGGCCGGCGGCGGGGTTGAAGTCGTCGAGGTCCATGAGGCCGGTGACGGCTCTGTCGTGATTGCCGCGAACGAAGATGCGTCCGAGAGCTTGCGCGCGGGCAATGACTTCGTTGGGATTGGCGCCGTAGCCGACGGTGTCTCCGAGATTGACGACGAGGTCGTGGGCGGGAGCGGCGGCCAGACAGGCGTCCAGCGCTTCGAGATTGCTATGAATGTCGCTAAGAAGGAGGATATGCACAAAAACAGGATTATAGCTTTTCTGGAGGGGAAAGGACGAGGCGAGGGGCGGCGGAAGTCCGGTCCGAGGGATACGAGCAACAGCTTTCATGAATTGTCATCCCGAACGAAGTGAGGGATCTGCATTTTGCGGCGAACTGCAGATCCCTCACTTCGTTCGGGATGACAATTCCTAAAAGGTTTCTGGAACAAGCTGCGTTTATCAGATTCGGGGCAAATTCAGCACTGGGCAGCGCGCGCAGTGTCCAAGACTGACTTCGACAAGCGGCGGGAGTTGGACGGCACAAGCGGCGATGCGGTGCGGGCAGCGGGGTTCGAAGGGGCATCCGGGAGGAAGTTGGGCGATGGAGGGGACGGTGCCTTCGATGGTCGAGAGCGGAAGGGCGCGGTCGGTCGCGAGCGTGGGAATAGCGCGCAGCAGGCCTTGAGTGTAGGGATGAGCGGGTGCGCGAAAAATATCGGCCTTGGCGCCAAGCTCGAGCAGATTGCCGGCGTACATGACGGCGACGCGATCGGCGACGTGCGAGACGACGGCGAGATCGTGCGAGATGAAGAGCATCGCCAATCCGAATTTGTGGCGGAGATCGTTGAGCAGGTCGAGGATCTGCTGCTGAATCGTGACATCGAGCGCGGTGGTGGGCTCGTCGGCGATGACCAGTTGCGGGTGGTTGACGATGGCCATGGCGATCATGACGCGTTGGCGCATGCCTCCGGAGAGCTGGTGCGGATAACTGCGGGCGCGTTGTTCGGGATCGGGAATGGCGACGTCTTGCATGCCTTCGACGGCTCGACGCCAGGCTTCGGATTTCGAGACGCGGTGGTGAGCGAGAACGGCTTCGGCGATTTGGTCGCCGACACGCATGACCGGGTTGAGGGCGGTCATGGGCTCCTGGAAGATCATGGCAATGCGCGATCCGCGAAGTTGGCGCAGTTGATCGGAGGACAGGGTGGTGAGAGTGGTGGGGACGCCGTCGCTATTCTGGGAGCTGTTATGAAAAGTGATTTCGCCGGTAACGATGGCGGCGGGCGGGAACAGGCCCATGATGGCGAGCGAGGTGACGGATTTTCCCGATCCGGATTCGCCGACCAGGCCGAGGACCTCGCCGGGGGCGATGGAAAATGAGAGGCTGCTCACGGCCGTCACGGGCGCGGCGGCCGACGCCTGCTGGGCGGGCACGAGCGCCCGTCCGGCACGGGACTGCGGGAACTGGATGGTCAGGTCGCGGACGTCGAGCAGCGGGCGCACAAAGGGTATGGTATCAGCGGGGACGCTGGGACGGCTGCCGCAAAGCGTTCTTGCTGCCGACAATTCGCTTCTTCATTTCGCAAATTCCTCCAGTAATCATCATCTTATAACCCAGGCCGCCCTAAAAGGAGCGTCTAACTAGAGTGTGTTTCACAAATGCCTTTCAGCTTTGAAGGCACGTCCCTCAGGGGCTAAAGCCCGCATTTTTCGAGGCCCTAAACGGCACGGCTAAAGCCGCGCCCTACCCAAGACCGATTTATGAAGCACGTTCTAGGAAGGACTCACGGCATCGCTGAAGCGATACCCCGATACGAAACCTGAGTTTGTCAGCAGCCTGCTAGTCTGTCTTACTCCAGTCCAGCCTTTCCCAACATTTCGAGAAACTGTTTCTGCGTGCGCATATCGATCGACTGCGCTACCAGCTTGCCTTCCCGGTCATATACGAAACTCATGGGAAGGCCTTCGACCACAAACATTCCGCTTACTTTGTGCCCAGAATCGAACAGTACGGGAAAGGTAATATTGCGCTCGCTGACAAACGATGCGACCTTCTCCGCATCATCGTCGGAAATGCCCAACACCACCAGCCCTTTCGAGTTGAAACGTTCGTAGAGGGCCTCGAGATCGGGCATCTCCTTGCGGCAGGGCGGACACCAAGTCGCCCAAAAATTTACCAGCACAACTTTGCCGCGCAGTTGCGAAAGCGTCCAAGTCTTGCCGGAAAGATCTTTCAGAGTGAAGTCGAGATGCTCGCGCTTGTAGTCATCGGCCGCCAATAGCTCCATGGCCGCGGCGAGCTGTGGATTGTCGAGCGAAGTCTGCACATGCTCGTAGCGCACCAGCGTTGCGAGCGTCACATACGGGGGCGCGGGACCCTCCTTCGATGCCGGTAGCGGGCGCTCTTGAAGCGTCTTCGTCAGTGTGTTCGCCACTTCCTGAAGCGTGTCGTGGCCGAAGTCACCTTCGGTGGAAAGTAAGGCCAGCCCAGTGGCCAGATGCCATTTGTTTTCGGTCGCGGGCAACGCCCGGATTTTCAGCGCCAGATCCTTTGTCGTTCGCGCGCGGACGTCGTCGGGCAATGCGCGCAACCCGTGCAATGCATCCGACAGCGGCTTCTCGTCCGCGCTCCACACAATTTCTTTCTGTTGCGCCGAGGCGAGTTGCAGGCCGAAGGTTACTAACGCGACCAACACAGAGACCAACACAAAGAAGAGTTTTATCCTACGAAGCAAAGTCGTGTATTTCATAGCCCGCCAAGCTTAACAACAGACGACATCTCGCACCAAGCCAGCCCCGCGGCCGAAATCACGATCGCCATCAAGGGAACCCATGGGAGTAAGTCCGTAGTTTGCCGCGAACGCTTCATCGATACCTGGCTCGATCTGGTTTCATAAATGCCTTTCAGCTCGGTAGGCACGTCCCTCAGGGGCTAAAGCCCGCATTCTTCCAAGCTCTAAACGACACCCTTCGGCTTCGCTCAGGGCAGGCTCTAAAGCCGTGCCCTACGCAAAACCGATTTATGAAACACGCTCTGGTAAGCCCATTCAAAATATTCCTCGCATAACTTCCAGAAACTGGTCCTACCAGTTCAATTTCAACGCAAACTGGAACTGGCGCGGGTCGTAGGCGGCGGTAGGCTGACCGGCGACGGTGAAGAGCGGGTTTACGGCCGCTACGTTGTAGCGGTTGGCGATGTTGAACATGTCGGCGATGAGATCCATGTTGAAGCGCTCGCCGAAGTAGAGGCGTTTCGCCACGCGCATGTCGTTGAAGACCGTCCACGGGGTGACGCCCGCATTGCGGCCGAGGTTGCCGTCAAGCGAGGCGAGCGTGCCGTTGAAGTCGAGGATGCACGGCTCCTGGAAGAGGCCCGTGGGCGAGAACTTGGAAGCAACGGTAGGGTAGCCGCAACCATTCGTGGGCGTTCCCGCCGCCACAATATTTGGGCGTCCGGTGAAGGAAGACAACTGGAGGTTGTCTTCATTGCCGGTGATGATGTTGAACGGCCGGCCGGAACCGAATTCGATCAGGGGGGCGAACGTCCAATTGCTGAAGAGTTTGCTGGCGAAGCCGCCGCCGTTGAGCTTGCCCGTCTGATAGACGCCGCTGAAGACGAAGCGTTGGCGCTGATCGAAGGTAGACGTGGAACGGTCGGCGGCCGGAATGTAGCTGTCCTGCGGGGTGAGCGGGGACTCCAGGTCGGTGGAGTCGTCGATGGCGTGCGCCCAGGTGTAGGAGGCCAGGAATTCGTAGTGGCTGCTGAAGCGCTTGCGGAGATTGGCGGTCAGCCCGTGATAGACCGAGCTACCGTTGGAGTAGTTGGCGTCCATGTCGCCGAAGGGGATGCAGCCAGTGTAGGAGAATGTAGGCGGCGCGGGATTGCAGCTCGTGTTGAACCCCGGCAGGGTAGCGAGAAGAGCCTGCGCCTGCGCTACGCAAGCGCCCTGACCAGACAGGTAGAAGGCGGCGGCAATGGAGGGGTTCAGTCCGCCGGGACGGAAGAAGTTCATGAGCGAAGGATCCACATATCCGGGACCGCAGCCGCTCACGGTGAAGGGGCTGCTGGCCTTTTGACCGGCCTGGAGGGCCGCGAAGAAATTGGCGGTCATTAGGTCGCCGCGAACGGCGTTGGCGTTGATGGGACGGTTGATGTGCCGGCCACCGTTGAAGTTGTAGGCCAGGCTGAAGGCGAAGCCATCGCCGAGGTCGCGCTCTATGGTCAGGTTCGCTTGCTGCGAGTAGGCGTAGACGAAGTTCTTGGACAGTGGATAGCCGAAGGGCTGAAAGCCGAGCGGCAGGAACGTCGGCGCGCTCGGGTTCAGGTTAAGGTAGTTCTGGTTAAGGAAGACCGATTGCGGGAAATTGAGCGCCTGGAACTGTTGCTGCTGCGGCAAATAATCAAGAGCGGACAGCACGAGGGGGTTGTTGGTAGGAGAGCAGGGCGAGGCGACCGAACCGCTGGCAGAGGGCAGAAGTCCCTGGAATATTGGAACCGCGTTCAAGTTTCCTGGGGCGCCGGCGCCGGTGCAAACCCCGGTCCCGGCGAAAATTAACTGGCCGCTGGTCGAGCCGTCGGAGGCATCGCCGAGGAAATAGAGGCCGAGCAAGGGGTGGTCAAAGAACATTCCGAACGACCCGCGGACTACGGTCTTGCCGTCTCCCTTGGGATCCCACGCGAGGCCGAGGCGAGGCTGAATGTTTTTCTTGTCGATCTTGATGCCTTTCTGCAACCCCAGGGCGTTATAGGCGGGAAGAGCCAGTCCTTGTGGGGGCGTGAACTGGGGCGGGAATTCCACGTCGTAGCGCACGCCGTAGTTCAACGTTAGATTGTGGCGCACACGCCAAAAATCCTGCCAGAATACGCCCAGGGGTTTGTTGGAGAACGAGTCGCGGGGGCTGCCGATGCCCTGAATAAAGGTCTCGGGGACGCCGAAGCCGTATGCCTGCACTGGCGAGAGGCCGGGAATGCCGAACTGAGCGGGGAGGGCCGCCTGCAACGTACTGTAGGTCGCGGTGGGGAGCGCATCGGCGGCCGAGAGCGCGCCAAAGTCGTACACGCCACCGTAGTTCACCGTGAAGGTGGCCTGGATCGGGAGATAGTCGAAGTCGCCTCCGAATTTGGTGTCGTGCCGTCCGAGGGTCCAGGAGAAATTGTCGATGAACTGGTAGCGCTTTTCGACGCGCTGGATGTAGGAGTAGGGCTCGCGTCCGAAATAGGCGAAGCCGGGAATGTTGACCGCCGGGTCGGCGCCGCCCGGGATCTGGGTGTTGTAGAAGTAAGCCAGGCCTCGGCGGGCGAACTGGAAGAGGAGTTCATTCACCTTGTTGTTGCCGAGGGTCCAAGTGTCCTGCACGACGCCGGCCACGTCCCGGTAGGTCTGCTGAGAAGTCCGCGAGTAAGCGTTTTGACCGAAGGGCTGGTCCTCGCCGCTGACTTCGATACCGGTGACCGTACTCGGGCTGGCGTTGACGCGCAGCGTAAGGCGGTTGTTGCTGCTTACGTTGTGGTCGATGCGAAGCGAGTAGAGGCTGGTGCCTTCGAAGACGGGGAAGTTGCCTTCCTGCGAGGCGAGCGTTTGGTAGGAGGCGGGGACAAAGCACGTTCCGGGAGTCTGGCAGGTTGAGATAAAGCCGGGAAGTCCGCCGAGGTTCGTTGGCCAGGCGCCATTCACTGCCATACCGGAAGACGCGCCTGCGATAGCAGCGTACTGGCCCATGGCGGCGGCGACGTTCGCATTGCCGGCTTCGGCTGTCAGAACGGTTGGGTTCGTGAGGAAACCAATCTGGTCCGAGGTCAACTGCAAAGTGCCGAGCGGCAGGCCAACCTGCGAAGTGTCGAAGGGCGTCAGCCCGAAATTGCCCTGGCCGACGCTGGAGAATCCGGTCTCGTGGCGTCGCGTAACTTCATAGGAAAAGTAATAGTACGTCTTGTCTTTCTTAATCGGCCCACCGAAGGCTGCGCCAGCCTGCACGCGGGTGTAGGCAGGATTGGACGTTGTGCTGAAGGGGTTGACGGCCTGGAAATCGCGATTGCGCAGGTATCCGTAGACGTCGCCGTGGAAGTCGTTCGATCCGGAGCGGGTGATGATGTTGACCACGCCACCCGAGGCGCGTCCATATTCGGCGGCGTAACTGTTGGTGATGATCTGGAATTCCTGCACCGCCTCCTGCGAGACGGTGGAGCGGACGCCGTTGGTGGAATTGTCGGTGGCGTCGGCGCCATCGACGTTGACCAGGTTGGAACGGGCGCGCTGTCCGCTCATGTTGAGGCCGGAGGTGGGCGCGGCGCCGGTGTTGGGGGCGTTATCGCGGACGACTTGCGAATCGGTGAGGGTGAAATTGATGTAGTTGCGGCCGTTGGTGGGAAGCTCGTCGATGCGGCGCTGGCCGACGGTGTCGGTGGTGGAGCTGCGCGAAGTTTCAACGTTCTCGGCCTCGGAGCTGACTTCGACGACTTCCTTGCCTCCCGCGACGGTGAGCGTGACGCGCAACTCGGCCATGCCGCCGACGGTGATGACAACGCCGGTGGCTTCGGTTTTGGCGAAGCCCGGCGCGTCCACGATGACGGAATACGTGCCGGGAGCCAGTTGACGCACAGTGTAGCCGCCCTGGCCGTCGCCGCTGGCGGCGCGTTCCAGGCCCTTGGCGACATCTCGCGCGGCGACCGTGGCGTTGATCACGGCGTTGCCCTTCGGATCTTTCACGCTGACGTGGAGGTCGCCGGTGGCGGCGCCTTGGGCAAAGGCAAATTGACGAACGAGCAAGAACATGACCGCCAAACAGAACAGACGAAGGGTCGGTTTCATAAGCTCCTGGGATCTTCCGCCCTGGACGCGGCGGGAGTCAAAATGCGCGGTTTATCGTCAACTACTCGAACCTTGAGCACGCTATTGGGTCGGGATAACGATATGTACATCAAAAGAGGGTGTTTAGGCAAGCAATAAGGTGGAGTCCCGGCTGGCGGAGGCCGACACGCGAAGACAGTCTTCGTCGCCTTTGGCCCCAGCTCTTGTCCTCGGATTGCGTTTGTGGCGGCGTTTCTTTAGATTCTTAGCAGCCCGTGGAAAAGCCGGATGTCGATGCCCAGCCCTTAAAGGGGTGCATGATTTCGAAGAACTTTTTGGCATCGCTAAAGCGATGCTCTGATACGAAAACCGCGCTTTTCAGCAGCCCGTTAGAGCGAGATCACTGTCGTGCCAGAAATATTTCTTGTGCCTTCTCTTGTGCCTTCCGAACACTTTAACGGACATTCCATGACTGGCGAGCTGCTGCGGGTGATGGTGTGTCCGCCGGGCAACGCGGGGTGGGATAACTCGCGGAAAGCGGCGGCGTGGCGGGAGCTTGGATTTCGGCGTGCTCCTGATTATCGGGCGGCGCAGAGCCAGCACGAGATTCTGTGCGGGCTGCTCAGCGAGAGCGGAGCCGAGGTGGCGCATCTGCCCGCGACGGAATCGCTCACGCTCGATGCCGTCTACGCGCACGACGCGTCGCTGGCCACGGACTATGGGCTGGTGCTGATGAATCCGGGTAAGAAGAATCGCGTGGCGGAGGCGCAGGCGCACGCGAATTTTTGCGGACAACTGGGCATTCCAGTGTTCGGCGAGATACGGCTGCCGGGGTCTTCGGAATCGGGCGATATCGTGTGGCTTGATTCGCGGACACTGCTGATCGGTGACGGCTATCGGACGAACAAGGCGGGGATTGAGCAGATGCGGTCGCTGCTGTCTTCGAAAGATTCCCTGAAGAATGTTGACGTGCTGTCGGCGCCGCTGCCGTACGGGCGTGGCCCTTCTGCCTGTCTGCACCTGATGTCGCTGATGAGTATGCTCGATGAGCAGACGATCCTCGTCGATCTGCCGTGGCTGACGGTCGAGACCGTCGAACTACTGAAGGAGCGCGGCTTCCGCCTGATTGAGATTGAATACGGCGAGCGCGAGACCCTTGCCTGCAACGTGCTCTCGCTGGGCAATAAGCGCGTAATTGCGATTGAAGAGAACGTCAAGACAAATCAGCGCCTGCGCGACGCCGGCTTTGACGTGCGCACGTTTCCGGGGTCGGAGATCTGCATCAACGGCGCGGGTGGGCCGACTTGTCTGACGCGGCCGCTGCTGCGGAAGTAGGGCGCGGTCGTTGGTCATTGGTCGTTAGTCGTTCGCGCTTCGTTTTGGGCGCCAGTCGGCGCTACACGGCCCCATTCCTCCCGGCTTGGTAGAATCAAAAGGAAATGCTTTTGCCGTTCGTCCGCGAAATTTTCGCGGAGGTGGAACAATTACCTGCCTTCACGCGTGCCGCCTCCCATCTGCGGGAGGGCGCGGGACGGATGAGTGTCACTGGACTGTCCGCGGCGGCCAAGGCGCTGATCGTTGTTTTGTTGCGACGCACGGTCGAGCGTCCGTTTGTGCTGGTGGTGGCCGACAACCGCGCGGCCGAAGAGTTGCTCCCCGTGTTGCGCGCGTTCTGCGAACTGACGGGAGCGGCGGATCCGGACTCGGTGGTAAGCCTTCCGGCGCGCGATGTGCTGCCCTTCCAGAATTCGTCGCCGCATCCGGAAATTCAAGAAGAGCGCGCCACGGCGTTGTGGAAGATCGCGACGGGCCGCGCCGCGATCGTAATTTCGCCGGTTACCGCTACCACAATTCTTCTTCGTTCCCCCGAGTACTACGCCGATCTGGCGCGTGTCCTGCGCCGCGGTGAGATTTTCGATCTGGAGAAGTTGCTTGAGCACTTGAACACGGTCGGCTACAGCGCCACCGATGTGGTGGAGATGCCGGGGCAATATGCGGCTCGCGGCGGCATTCTCGATGTGTACTCGCCGGAAGCGGACCGCCCGGTGCGCGTCGAGTTCTTCGGAGATGAAATCGAGTCGATGCGCAAGTTCGATCCGGCGAGTCAGCGGTCTTCGAACCCGGTCGATGAAGTGCTGCTTCTGCCCTTGACGGAGACGCCGGTAACGGAAGAACTCCTCGGTTCGATCAACGCGCGGCTTTCGGGGAAACGCGTTGCTGGTTCGCCGGAGGTTGTGGAGCAAGCGGTGCGCGACTCCGGCGCTGGAGTCTTTCCGGGGTGGGAGTTCTACGCACCGGTGGCGGGCGCCGACCGCAGCATTTTCGGGCTGCTTCCGGAAGCGCGGGTGATTCTCGACGAGCCCGAAGCGCTGATGCAGGAACTCGACAAAGTCTGGGCCCGCATTGAAGAAGCGCACGAGCGCGCCGGGCTGGGGAACCTGGTTCGTCCCGCCGATCTTTATCTCACCCCGGAAAGCTGGCGCGAAAAAACCTCGGCGCTCCCCGGAGCGGATTTCGAATATCTGGCGATGGCGCGCGAGGGGAGAACGGAAGCCGTATTTCTTTCGCAGCCCGCCACGCGCTTCCACGGCGCTGTCCCAGCGATGATCGAGCAGGTTCAGAAGCTGGCCGGCGGCGGCACGCAGGTGATTCTTGCCGTCCCTAACACGGGAGAAGTCGAGCGCCTCGCCGACATGTTCACCGAGTACAACGCTTCGTATCGTCTGGGAAGCCGCACGCGCAGCGGGGAAAGCTATGCCGACGAAACTTCCTATTTTGCCGGCGACGTTCTCACCACGACGCTGCTGAAGGCTTACCTTCCCGACGGCTTCGTTTTGCCGGAAGCGCATCTTGCGATTTTCGGGGCGCGCGATCTGTTCGACGAATCGGATTTAGTGGCGACGCGCCCGCAACGCCAGAAATCCAAAGTCTCGGCCTTCCTTTCCGATTTCCGCGATTTGCAGGTCGGCGACTACGTTGTCCACGTGGAACACGGCATCGGGCAGTATCAAGGCCTAAAGGAAATCAACCAGAGCGACGGCGCCGCGGAATTCATGCTGCTCGAGTACGCCGAAGCTGCCCGGCTGTATGTTCCGCTAACTCGCCTCGATCTGGTCCAGAAATATCGTTCGTCGGAGGGCGCGAAGCCCGTTCTGAATCATCTCGGCAGCCAGGCCTGGGGCAAGACCAAGGCGCGCGTGCGCAAGGCGATGAAGGACATGACCGACGAGTTGGTTAAGCTCTATGCGCAGCGCCAGACCGCGCAAGGTCATATCTTCCCAGCCGACACCGAGTGGATGAAGGAGTTCGAAGACGCTTTCGAATACAACGAGACCGAAGACCAAGCGCAGGCCATCGCCGATGTAAAGCGCGACATGGAATCGCAACTCCCCATGGATCGCCTGCTATGCGGCGATGTTGGGTATGGTAAAACCGAAGTCGCGATGCGCGCCGCCTTCAAGGCGCTGGGCGACAACAAGCAAGTCGCCGTGCTCGCGCCTACCACCGTTCTCGCATTTCAGCACTACGAAACCTTCAAGCAACGATTCGCGCCGTTTCCGCTCACGGTTGAAATGATCAGCCGTTTCCGCACGCCCAAGCAGGTCAAAGAAATTCTGCAAAGAGTGGAAGCCGGCAAAGTGGACATCCTGATCGGCACTCACCGCCTGCTCTCAAAGGACGTGAAGTTCGCGGACCTTGGCCTGCTTGTAGTCGATGAGGAGCAGCGCTTCGGCGTCCGGCACAAAGAACGCATCAAGCAGATGCGCACAGAAGTGGACGTGCTGACCATGTCGGCGACGCCGATTCCGCGCACCCTGCACATGTCGCTGGTGGGGCTGCGCGACATGAGCGTGATTGAAACGCCGCCCAAAGATCGCATGGCAATTCAGACGGTGGTCGCGAACTGGGACGAAAAGCTCATCCAGTCGGCGATCGAACAGGAACTCGACCGCAGCGGCCAGGTTTATTTCGTCCACAACCGCATCGAGACCATCTGGGAGATTGCCGCCAAGATCCAAGCGCTGGCTCCGAAGGCCCGCATCGCCGTGGGCCACGGGCAGATGGGCGAAGGCGAGTTGGAAAAAGTGATGCTGAGATTTATGCATCACGAAGCCGACATTCTGGTTTCGACCACGATTATCGAGAACGGCCTCGACATCCCGCTCTGTAACACGATCGTCATCAATCGCGCCGACCGCCTGGGCTTGTCCGAGCTTTATCAGCTTCGCGGACGCGTGGGCCGCTCGAACCGGCGCGCTTACGCTTACCTGCTCTTGCCTGCTGAAATCGAGTTGACGCCCGTCGCCCGACGCCGTCTGGCCGCGCTCAAGGAATTCTCCGACCTCGGCGCCGGCTTCAAAATCGCGGCTCTTGATCTCGAACTGCGGGGCGCGGGGAATCTTCTCGGCGGAGAGCAGAGCGGCCACATCGAAGCGGTGGGATTCGAACTTTATACGCAGATGCTGGAGCGCGCCGTGCGCGAAATGAAGGGCGAGGCGGGCGTTGAAGTCACGGAAATCCAGCTCAATCTCGGCCTCAACATCCGCATTCCGTCCGAGTACATAAAAGAGGAGAACCAGCGGCTGCGGATGTATAAACGGGTCGCGGCGGTGGAAACGGAGTCGCAACTGCACGACGTGCGCTCAGAGCTGATCGATCGCTACGGCGAGACGCCCAGCGCAGTTCGCAACCTGCTTGCGTATGCCGGGCTCAAACTGCAGGCAATGCGGGTCGGCGCAACCGCCATCGAGCGCAAGCGCGAGTTCGTGAACATCAAATTCAGCCCGAATGCTTCGATTGATCCGGGGAAGCTGGCGCGTTTTGTAGCGTCGCAGCGCGGCACTCAATTTACTCCGGACGGGACGCTGAAGTTCTCGATAAAAATCGACAGCGCCGGAGGAATCCTGCAAACGCTGCGGGATTTGCTGGAAGAGCTAGAGGCGCGCGAAGAAGCAGCGCGCCAGGTATAAACGCCAACAGTTACAATGATTCCGTAGGAACACGATGGAAGAACGACGAACGAATGGCGACCGCCGCAAGGTCCGGAAAGTTCGCAAAGCGATTTTCCCGGCCGCTGGATTGGGCACCCGCTTCCTTCCAGCCACCAAAGCTCAGCCGAAAGAGATGCTGCCGCTGGTCGATAAGCCCATCATCCAGTATGGCGTGGAAGAGGCGCTGGCCGCGGGATGCGACCAGATCATCATCATCACCGGACGCGGCAAGAGCGCGATCGAAGATCATTTCGACGTCAGCTACGAGCTGGAAAAAATGCTCGAAGAAAAAGGCAAGTACGACTTGCTTAAGATTGTGCGCCAGATTTCGGACATGATCTACGTGGCCTACGTGCGCCAGAAAGAGGCGCTGGGCCTGGGACACGCCGTACTCACGGCGCGCGAATTGATTGGCGAAGAACCGTTTGCCACCCTGCTCGCCGATGACGTCATCGATGCAAAAGTGCCGGTGCTCAAGCAGTTGATGAACGTATTCGACGAGAAGCACTGTTCCGTGATCGCGACCCAGGTCGTCGACGGGCCGGCGATTTCTTCTTACGGCGTGCTGAAGGCGAAAGAGGTTGCGGGCTCAGGCGGCAAACTCTACGAAGTTCTCGACCTGGTGGAAAAACCAAAGTTCGAGGATGCACCTTCGAATCTGGCGGTGATCGGGCGTTACATTCTGACCCCGGCGATCTTCGAAACGCTTTCGAACATCAAGCCGGGCGCGGGCGACGAACTGCAACTCACGGACGGGCTGCGCGGGCTGCTGCAGCGCGAGAAGCTGTACGCCTATGTCTACGAAGGCCGCCGCTTCGATACTGGCGACAAACTTGGCTTCCTGAAAGCGACGGTTGAGTTTGCGTTGAAACGCGCAGATCTGGGCGGGGAGTTCCGGGAGTATCTGAAAAACTTGAAGCTGTGAGTGCGATTTGCGGCCGCACGTCTTCGTTTTCTGTTTCGCTCACTCCTTCATCGTTCCTTTCATCTTCTTGGACTTCTCTTCCACGCCGCGCGCCAGTTTCTCTTTGTGCATTCCGAGTTTCTTCGCGATCGCAGCGTTCGCGAGGCCGAGTATTTGCGCCGCTAGGATTCCTGCATTCGTTGCGCCGGGCTTGCCGATGGCGACGGTTGCTACCGGGATGCCTGCGGGCATTTGCACGGTCGCGAGCAGAGAATCCATGCCTTGCAGGGAAGTCGAAGGGATTGGGACGCCGATGACCGGCAAGGTGGTGTGCGCCGCGATTACGCCCGCCAGGTGCGCCGCTCCGCCCGCGCCCGCGACGATCACGCGAATGCCGCGTCCAGCGGCCTTGCGCGCGTAATCGGCGGTACGGTCGGGAGAGCGATGGGCGGAAGTTACATCCATCTCGTACGCAATCCCAAATTCATCGAGAGCTTTTCCGGCTTCGCGCATGATCTCCAGGTCGGAGTTACTGCCCATTACGATTGAAACGAGTGGCTTGGCCATGATTGGTTTGCGTCCATCCTCGTTGAAGTCATAAATCCCAACTGTCATCCTGAGCGAAGCGAAGGACGTATGCGTTTGAATTCGCTATGCACGCGATCCTTCACTTCGCTCACGGCGACAATTCAAAGTTAGGCCGCGAATTTATGGGACACTACGCTAGCTCTTCTTCAGCGCACGCGCCGCAATGTCTTTGCGATAGTGCGCGCCCTCAAAGCCGATCTTCGCGCAAGCCTCATAGGCGCGCTGTACGGTCGTTTCCAACTCGGCAGCCCTTGCCGTTACTCCAAGCACGCGTCCGCCGGAAGTATAGAAAGCGTCGTCACGTTTCGAGGTGCCGGCATGGAAGACCTTTACGCCTTCCAGCTTCGCCGCGTCTTCCAAGCCGGTGATTTTCTTGCCCGCCTCGTAGGCCCCCGGATAACCGCCCGAAGCCATCACCACACATACCGCCGCATCGTTCGACCACTTGAAATCGCCGTCGCTGGTGCGGCCGTCGAT
>PLIC01000044.1 GCA_003139995.1 Candidatus Acidiflorens stordalenmirensis
CCGATAGGGCCCTAACGTTTATGAGGACAAATCTGCGCCGATGCCAAGATGCTCGCCGGACGAACCTGAGGTCCCCTGCCTTATCAACCCGCCAAATGCTGGCCGTTCCTTGGCAATCCTGAAAGACCACGATTTGCGCAGCCGAGCTCTGTGCCATCATGGCGACTTCTCAGATAGCCAGTTTCACGGCAGCCGCCGGCATCGCGGTCATCAACTCGATCACTAACTTGGAGGGTACTTCGATCCCGACATCATCCTGTTCGTCTGAAGAGCTAAGACGGGTTCGTGTCTCCTGACTTGTTGGGTGTGCGTTCGACGGCTCGGTCGAGTTTGTCATTCCTGAGATCGTCGTGCGGCCCGATCCAGAGGAGCAGCACGAGGGCTGGCACTGTTGCCACGGTGGTCAGCAGGAAGAACGACACCCAGCCGAGCTTCTCAGCCAGCACGCCTCCTGAGGAGGCCACCAGTGTGCGGCCAACCGACGCGAGCGAGGAAAGCAGCGCGTACTGGGTAGCGGTGAAGGCGGGCGAACATAGACTGGAGAGATAGCCTACCAACGCTGTCCCTGCCATTGCGCCAGTTACGTTTTCGGCCGTGACACACAGCGCAAGATAGCCGAGCCGATGCCCGCCTACAGCCTGCAGCACATAGAACAGGTTGCCGGCCGACTGGAGCACCCCGCACAGGACGAGCGAGCGCCGGAAGCCAAACCGCACCGTCACCACCCCCCCCGATCAGAGCCCCCGCCACGGTCGCAAAGAACCCGACCAGTTTGGAAACGGCGGCGATCTCGTTGAGCGAAAACCCGAGCGAGATGTAAAGCGGCGTTGCCATCACTCCCGCCAGCGCTTCCCCCAACTTGTAGCCGACAATGAAGATCAGGATGACCAGCCAAAGCGGCCGGCGCATGAAATCGGTGAATGGGCCCGTCACTGCGGTGGCGATCGCTTGGCGAACTCCCTCCCATCCGCCTGCCCTGGTATGTGCACTTTCCGGCGCCACTTTCGGCTCGGGGCCAAACAGGAACACCAGCATTCCCAAGCCGACCAGCCCTGCCATCGTGGCATAGGCCGCGAACCATCCGGCGCGTGCCGCGATCACCAGGGAGCCCGCTCCGGAAACCAGCATGGCGAACCGGTAGCCGGTTTGGATCATGCCCGCACCGGGACCCTGCAGATTCAGTTCCAGGATCTCCACGCGCCAAGCATCAATGACGATATCCTGGCTCGCGGATAGAAAGGCGACGAGCAGCGACAGGGCGCCCATCAGAGGCAAGTTGTGCCGTGGATTGCACGATCCCAGGCCGAGTATTGCGCCGATCAAGATGATCTGGATGGTGATTCCCCAACCGCGCCGCCGCCCCAACGGCAGCGGTGGCGGGAGGCGATCAATCAGCGGCGACCACAGGAACTTGAACGCGTAGGGCGTGCCGACCAAGGCGAAGGCGCCGATCGCTGCGCGCCGCACACCGGCTGTCGCAAGCCACGCTGACAGAGTCGAGTACGTGAGCAGGAACGGCAGGCCGCTGGCAAACCCGAGTGCCAATACCTGCAGCACGCGCCTGTCAGTGTAGGCCGTGACCGAGCGATGCCAGTTGGTTGCGGCGCGCTCTTCGGTGATGCCGGACAATTCCTTCATCGTAATCTTTGGGCGCCCTGCTTCAGCTTCTTGAATGAAAGATCTTTGTGAGCGATTACGTTGTCGATCGGGCCACGGCCCGGAATCTCAGCCATGCTTTCAGGCCGATGGCTTCGTAGACAACAAAAGCAATGGCTGTTGAGCGCGCGGCTTGCCGACCTCTTTCTTATATCGGCCGTGGTAACGTTGGATTCATCCGCCACCTTGAATTCCCAGATCGTCGGTACGTCGAAGTTGCCAGACGCGTTATTCGGAATGGCGACGGCGACCCGGGTATCGACCCCTTTGTCCTTCGCGTCGGTTTGGACGAAGTCGAAACCTCTGATTGAGTCATGCCTCCGGCTCAGCACGAAGCGTAGAGCACCCCCAATGGCAGCCAGTTGGCAGACTGATCCGCACCAGGCACCTGAACACTGATCGAGCCGTCTCCGAATATCCACCAAAGACTACATTTGTTGATACAGAACTGTCGAGCTGCTGTGACGTTAACTGCACGGGAAGAGCGCCGCCTTGGGGTCATGCCGACAACAGTATCAGGAGACGACTAGCCCCAAGGCGGCTCGTGGGCACAGCGTTTGGTCCCGAGAAGTCTTAGGGCTGTATCTGAAGCGCCCCCCACACAGCGTCTCAACTCCCAGCTCTTCGCTCGTGGGCGCTTCAGATACAGCGACTTGAAGGAAGCCGCCCCTGGGGACTATGGGATTTGTATGTGGATGAGCCGGTTCTGATCGTTTGCGAAGGTTGCCGTTGCTGTCGGTGCACTTCGGCCTCCGTTGGTGATCGCAGAGAGAATGGTGTGGGGCGGCACGTCGGAGAGTCTGGAGCGCACAGCCATACTGCATTCTGAGGAATGCGAGACAGAGAACCAGTGTGCGTGCCAAAGCACGAGAGAGATTCGAGGCTGGAGATGTGGATTCATGCGGCGCACCGGCTGAGATGAGGCGGCGATCGGAGGAGGAGTTGCGCGGCGGAGAGCCGCTCGACCACATGCATGGTTCCGCCGCAAATCGGACATTGCCACAGCGAATGAATGGGTAGCGGGGACGATGTGGCGTCTGCTGCTGGCTGATCGGATGGCTGGAGCAACCGGGAACAGAGTGGAAGAAACTCCGCTCGCCGTCGGTTCGCGAGAAATCCGAAGTTGCGGATGCGCATAAAGCCACGCGGCAGCAGGTGCAGCAGGAAGCGGCGCAAGAACTCATCGACCGGCAGGGTCATGAGCCGCTTCTTGTTGCCGTGAGCGGAGTCGCGCCAGCGGAATGTGACGCTGCCATCGGCGAGAGCCACCAACCTGTGGTTCGAGATGGCGACACGATGGGTGTACGCGCCGAGATAGCGCAGTACGTGTTCTGGCCCGCCGAAAGGCCGTTTGGAGTAGACGACCCAGTCGTGACGAAACAGTGGCCGCAGCCAGGAGGCTAAGGCGAGCGGTTCCGCAAGCGGTAAAAGATGTCCGTGGAACTGGAGTGCGCCGGACTGAAAGGCAGTCTTGAGCCCGGCAATAAACTTGCCACGGAAGACACGGCTGAGCACCTTGATGGGAAGGAAGAAGGATCGGCGTGAGGAGATCCAGCGGGAGTGATCTGGAGCGAGACCGCCGGCGGCGAGCACGCAGTGGACATGGGGATGATGCTGCAGTCGCTGGTCCCAGGTATGGAGCACACTGAAGAAGCCGATCTCGGCTCCAAGGTGACGGGGATCGCGGGCGATCTGCAGCAGGGTTTCGGCGCTGGCGTGAAACAGCAGGTTATAGATCAACCGTTTGTTCTGCAATGCAAGCGGAGCGAATGCCCGCGGTAGGGTGAAGACGACGTGCACGTAGCTGACGGGCAGCAACTCTCGTTCCCGCGCCTGGAGCCAGTGCTGACGTGCGTTGTCCTGACACTTGGGACAGTGTCGATTACGGCACGAGTTGTAAGAGATGGCGGAGTGTCCGCAGTCCGAGCACTGATCGCGATGTCCACCCAGCGCGGCGGTGCGACAGCGCGTGATGGCCAGCAACACTTTTTGATGGTGCCAGCTGATCCACTTGCGACTGCGCTCAAGAAAAGCCTGCCCGGCACAGCGAACGATGTCGGCCACCTCCAGAGGAGGCCGGCTCATGCGCTCTGCGTTTGCTCCTCCGGTCCGTGGATGGTCAGCGCATCCAGAGGACTGCCTGTGGCACTGAGATGTCGCTGGGAGAGATGCAGGTAGATCGTCGTCTCCTCAAGGTCGCGATGCCCGAGCAGCATCTGGATGGTGCGCAGGTCGGCGCCGGCTTCGAGCAGATGCGTAGCAAAACAGTGGCGTAGCGTATGGGGATGGATATGCTTGTGTGCGAGGCCGGCACGTTGGGCGGCGTTCTGACAGGCAGTCCACAGGACCTTGGTGGTGACAGGATAACTTGCGGTATGCCATCGGTTGCCGGGAAACAGCCAGTTCGTTGGCTTGTGCTTGAGCCCACGCCAATAGACGCGCAGCGCATCGAGCAGCTTCGGGCTGAGCATGACATCGCGGTCCTTGCGACCTTTGCCGCCGCGGATATGGATGACCATCCGCTGGCTGTCGATATCGCTGATCTTCAGGTGCGCCACTTCTGCGCGACGTGCGCCCGTGGCATATAGCGTCATCAGCAGGATGCGATGAAAGGGAAACTCGGCTGCGTCAATCAGACGCGCGACTTCGTCCTGGCTGAGTATCTCGGGCAGGTGCAGAACCTTCTTCGGATAAGGCGTCTCTGCAATGCTCCAGCCTCTCTTCAAAACCTGAATATAGAAGAAGCGTAAAGCAGCCAGCCGCAGGGTCACGGTGTTCGGGCTGAACTTCAACTTAGTGAACAACGCTGCCTGATACTCGCGAATGTGTTCGGGCCCAAGCTGATCGGGTCGGCGGTGGAAGTAGCGGCTGTAGTGCTCAACCGCGTGAAGGTACGAGCGGATAGTTGAATCGGCGAAGTTGCGGCGTCTTAGTTCTTCCAGCATGAGCTGACGTAGATGGGTCACAGAGAGTTCCTCCTCTGCGACACAAACTAGCTCAGATCACCTCGACCGTTGGCCAGCAACACGCGAATGCGTCCGCCGCAACGCGGCTTCGTTCAAGTCGGCTTGTGTTTACCGATGGAGAGAGGTGGCGATTGCGATTGCTGCTTCTGCCTGAGTCACGGCGGAGCGGATGCGACACTTGACCGCGGACTTTGACGCTGGCCAGAAGTCCTCTTCTGGGAAGTTGGTGCCATAACTCAGATATCTTACCGAAACTTGCTTTGGTTCATTCCTTCTTCTCGTCCTGTGGCGAATTGCGTTTCTTGCGCATGGACTCGCCGCGCATTTCGATGCGGTGGGCGTTGTGAACCAGACGGTCCAGGATGCCATCGGCGATGGTGGGATCGCCGATCTGCTCGTGCCAGCGCGAGACCGGCAGTTGGGAAGTAAGAACGGTGGAACGGGTCTGGTAGCGATCTTCGCAGATCTCCCAGACCTCGCGGCGCTCGTTTTCATTCAGCGGCGCCATGGCCCAGTCATCGATCACCAGAACATCAATGCGGCCTAGTCGTGCCAGGAAGTTACGCAAGCTGCCATCCGCTCGGGCTAAGGCCAACTCCCGAAGCAAGGCGGCAGCTCGCAGATAGAGAGCCGAGTACCCGTCGCGGCAGGCTTTCTGCGCCAGAGCCGAAGCGATGAAGCTCTTGCCCACACCAGTCGGACCCAACACGAAAATGTTCTCGTGGTTGCGGACCCAGGCAGAGTCTTTTGCCAGAGCACGCACCACCGTCTTGTCCAGGCCACGCGCAGCCCGGTAATCGATGTCCTCCACGCAGGCCGGACCACGCAGTTTGGCCGCTTTCAACCTGCGAGCAAGCGCCTGGTTTTCGCGCCAAGTCCATTGTTGATCGACCAGCAGAGAGAGTCGTTCGAGGAAACTCAGTTCGTTGATCGTTCGATCTTGCTCCTGCGCCTTCAGACCCTCGACCATGCCTTGCAGTCGCATGGCTAGCAGTTTTTCCATCATCGGTTGGTTCAGCATGAGGTCCGCCCCCCTTGGTCGAAGTACTCGGCACCGCGGACATTGTCATGGGTCAGAGGTGGAGAGCCGGGTTGTAGTGGAGATAAGGGAACAGCGTCGAGCGAGTTCTTCAAGATCGACTTCACGCTCTGGTAGCGACAAGCCTGGGCGAGTAGTGCCCGCTCCGCCGCGGCTTCCATGCGTTGTGCCGAATACTGCTGCGCCAAGCGAATGATGCCCAGACAGGAGCGGTAGCCCATCTCCGGGTGCGGCTTCTCGTTCAGGATTCGTTCGAACAACTGCGCCGTGTTCGGACCGATGCTGCGTGCCCAATTCACCATCCGGGATGGCGGCCACTCCAGATGGGCTTGATGACTCCTGGGGCGGTGCTCGTTCTGGGTGATGGCTTGACCACGCCCGCGACTGCGAAGGTGGGAAGTGATCCGGTTGCCGTTATGAAAGATCTCTACTGTGGTCGGCGTGGAGCGGACTTCCACGACCTGCTGCACCAGAGTGTACGGCACACTGTAGAAGTTCCCATCAAAGGCGATGTGATAATCGATGTTGACGGTGGCCCGCGACCACTGGCTCATGTCGAAACGCTCGGCCGGTAACATTGCCAGAGCTGGTTTCTCAAGGCTGTGAAACAGACTTGACCGCGATCCGTCCCGTTTGCGAAAAGGACGCTCGTTCAGTCGCGCCAGCAGTTCGCGGATCGCTTGGTTGAGTTCCGGCAGGCTAAAGAACTTCCGGTTTCGCAGTGCCGCTACGATCCAGCGTTCAACGACCTGGACTGCACTTTCCGCCTTTGCCTTGCCCAAAGCCGTCAACTACACATGATCTGATCGATTCGCAACAGGTTCGAATCATTCATCCCTTCCACCCGCTTTGCGGTCAGTCCTTCCGTTTTGTTGTTTCAAAGAAACTCTGGGGCGATGACCGGGTGACGATTCAGCTTGCGGATGGATCACCGTTTTCCGTGCCTGTGAGTTGGACTGATGTGATTCCTGCAGATGCGTATGTGAGTGTGGGCGGTGGTCGATCTCAGTTTCGCGTGGAAGACTTGATGGCTTTAGCAGACCTGATGGCTTTGAGGCGGAGGCGATGACGGCGATTTCGAAGTGTCATGTAAATTACGTCCATTATGTCATGCTTATTATGTACATGATCCCATCAGCAGTGGCGTCGACTCAAGAGCATGAACGCAACATTGTACAGTCAATAGTGTATTGCGAGGTGACAACCCCACGTAATTATCTTGACAGTTGTATTGATATGGACATAATAAGCTTGACAGCCATGAAACGACCGGGAGCAAGCAAACCTAGCCGTGCCGTTGATGCCAAAGCCGAGGCGCTCCTCCGACAGGGAGCACTCCATCCACATCCCGATACCGTGCGCGACGAAGCGTTCCGCCAGGGTGAGTTCTTCGACTCCCGCGATCTCGTGCAAGTGCGTTATGAGATGCTGCGACGTCACCAAGTCGACGGACAAGCGGTGACCGAGGCTGCAGTCGCATTCGGGGTGAGCCGGCAGGCGTTCTACACGGCGGAGGCCGCGTTTGAGGAGAGGGGTATCTCCGGTTTACTTCCTCGCCGGAGAGGTCCCAAGCGTGCTCACAAGTGCACCGCCGAGATCCTCGATTTTGTCGGACAGTGGCGTGCGGATTCGCCGGCGGAGAAGGACGTCACCGAGGCCATCCAGAAACGTTTTGGCGTTTCGATTAATCCGCGTTCGATCGAACGCGCGCTGGCACGACGGAAAAAAAAACGATGAGGGGGCTCTTCCAGTGAAGACCCTGGATCAGCTGATCGACTGGAAGCAAGAGTACGAAAACCTGCGTCGGGAGGCGCTTCAGGCGGACTCTCGCCGTGGTCATGGTCTGGCACTGTTTCTGTCACACGGAATGATGGCTTGGCTGGAAGCTTTGACGGCACTGAGGTCACATCCGATCGCGCAAACTGCACCGCAGGAATCGTTCGATCTTCCGTTGGTCCTGCGGCCCGATCTGACCACGTTATTGACCAACATGGTTTTGTCTTGCATGAGAAGAGGGGCGCATGAACACATCCAATAAAGTTACCGCCGAGCATTTGCGACGGTTGGCATATCTATATGTTCGCCAGTCTACACTCCGGCAAGTGCACGAGAACCGCGAGAGCACGGCACGTCAGTACGATCTGAAGCGACGGGCGCAGGTGCTGGGATGGGCTGCCGATCAGATCGTCGTGATCGATGAAGACCTGGGCTTATCCGGAGCCACTGCGGACAACCGCAATGGTTTCCAACGCCTGGTTGCCGAGGTCGGACTGGGCCGGGTTGGTCTGGTGATGGGGTTGGAGGTGTCACGTTTGGCGCGCAGTTCGACGGACTGGCACCGGTTGTTAGAGATCTGCGCTTTGGCGGATACCCTTATTCTCGATGAGGATGGAATCTACGACCCGGGCCACTTCAACGACCGCCTGTTATTGGGTTTGAAAGGGACGATGAGCGAAGCCGAGCTGCACTTGCTGCGGGCCAGACTGATTGGTGGCCAGCTCAACAAAGCCCGGCGAGGCGATCTGTGGATGAAGCCGCCGATCGGTTTTGTGTATGACAGCAGCGGGCGGGTCGTGTTCGATCCCGACCAGCAGGTTCAACGAGGCGTGCGCTTATTGTTTGAGACTTTTCGCCAGACAGGTTCGGCCCTGCGCGTCGTCCATCACTTCAAGACCGAAGGTGTCCTCTGGCCCAGACGCATCACCTCAGGCGTGCGCGCGGGTGAACTGTTTTTTGGACCATTGGAGCACAGCCGTGTGTTAGGCATTCTGCACAATCCGCGCTACACGGGAGCATTCGTCTATGGCCGAACTCGCCAGCGCAAGGTTATCATTGCCGGACAGCTTCGCTACCGACGCCTGAAGCGCGAGGAATGGTCGGTGTTCTTGCCCAATATGCATCCGGGATACATCTCCTGGGAAGAGTTTGAATCCAACCAAACGAAACTGCTCGCCAATGCGAACGGCTATGGTGAGGACCGGCGCAAGAGCCCGCCTCGCGAAGGCGCCGCCCTGCTGCAAGGTCTTGTCATATGTGGCGTGTGTGGTCTACGCATGACGGTGAGATATCACACCGACCATGGTCATCTGATGCCGGAATATGTTTGCCAACGACGCGGAATCCAAACCGCCGAGCCGATATGCCAACATCTGCCCGGCGGCCAGATCGATCAGGCCGTCACCGAACTCGTCCTGAAAGCCGTCAATCCAGCTTCGTTGGATGTGGCGTTGGAGGTTTTTGAAGAGTTGCGGGCACGACAGGCTGAAGTCGATCGTTTGCGGCGGGCCCAGGTGGAACGTGCTCGCGAAGAGGCCGAACTGGCTCAGCGCCAATACTTGCTGGCTCGTCCGGAAAACCGCTTGGTCGTGGATAATCTGGAGCGGCAGTGGAATGAAAAGCTCACCAGCTTGTCTCAAGCCGAGGAAGAGTACTCTCGGATGAGCAAGTCGCAACCATCAGCACTCACGGATGAAGATCGGGACCGCGTCCATGCGCTGGCTTCCGATCTTCCGCGTGTGTGGAACGATCCGCGTACTCCAGCTCGAGATCGCAAGCGGATGCTACGGCTTCTTATCGAAGACGTCACACTCGTGAAGAATCAGAAAATCCATATTCACATCCGCTGGAAAGCCGGGGCAACGACATCGATGGAACGACCGTTGCCTCTGAGCGCCCCGGATCTGGTTCGTACCCCTGCGGACATCGTCGAACTCGTCCGTGTTCTAGCCACCGAACAAACCGATGCTCAGATTGCACGGACTCTCAACGCGCGTTGGCTCCGTACTGGCAGGAAGCACTCCTTTACACGGCTGATCGTCCGGCACATTCGCAACGCATATGACATTCCATCCTACGTCCAACATCTTCGCAGCAACGGTTGGCTCACGGTACCAGAGGTTGCTGCGCAGATGGGAGTACACTCAAGCACCGCCAAACGCTTCGCCGTTGAAGGTGTGCTGCGCGCTGTTCGCGCTGATGACACGGGACGTGTGCTGTTCGAGCCAGTCGTCGGTCCCTTGCCTCAAGCCCAGCCCGGAAAGCGCTTCCGGGATCGACGCCGTTATCCTCAACTCGCATCGAACATGTCCAACGAGGTGCAGTATGAAGCCTGATCCTTGTCCCGCGGTTTGTACGGACGTGCGGGCACGACTCCCATCCCATAGTGCACCGCGAACTCTTGATAAGTGGGATTCAGATCCGGATCGTAGCGACAGGCTCGGGTGACGGCGGTTTTGGTGTTATCGGGTACCGCCAAAGTCGGCACCCCACCGAAAAACTCCAGCGCGTGGATGTGCGCCTGGATCCAGGCTTCCAACTGCTGATCCCGAGTCGCTTCCGCGTAGGTGTAGGAACTGGCGCCCAACACAGAAACAAACAGCGATGCTGGCCAGGCTTGCCCAGTCGTGGCGTCATAGACAGGGATCGTTGCCCCCGCCCAGTCCACGAACATCTTTTCCCCGGCCTTGTGTTCCTGACGCAGCACCACATCCAAGTGCCGCCGCCACCGCTGATAGCGCTCGCAAAACCAACTGTAGCGATACCCTTCAGGATTTGCTTGCCGGTATTCTTCCCACACCAACTGCAGGGTCAGATGACGATGTTGCCGCAGTTGTTGATGGATAGTATTCCAGTCTGGCTCTGGCCGCTGTCGTATCGTTCCGCCCTGCACCGGCTGGTTCCCAAATAGCTTGGCTTCCAGTTCTTCCTCGCCCAAGCCTCCCGGCAACGGCCAACCGATCCCGGCTGCCACCGCCCGTTCCAGGTACTCGTGAACCGTGCCCAGCCCCATTCCGCAACTGCGTGCGATCTGGCGCTGCCCCAACCCCAACTCGAACCTCAACCGTAGGACTTCCTTCGTTTTCCGCATGGACTTTCTCCTGGCCGGCACCCTGTCCTCCTTGATTGATGGAGTTTCAATGCCGGGTGATTGTCCAGCGTCGCTGTACCTCCTGCTGTTCGTCTGTGGAAAACATTCCGCTCCAAGCCGAACGCCATTCCGCTAGGTGAGAAAAACTGTTCGCCTTCCCACCGGAATCGGCGTTCACCTTCAGACCGGAATGCTGTTCGGAATCACAACGGAATCGTGTTCGGCTTCAGAGCGGAATCACGTTCGCCTTCGACCGGATTCCCCATGACCAGCGAAGGAACCAATCTCCTCGACCGAGCAGATGTGATGCGTACCTACCGAAGTTCTCGCTGGCAGTCGAGCACCTTGGAAGAGCCCTTTCAGGAAATCTCGAAAATCCAAGATCGGCGCATATTCGATTGGGAATAGATTTTATTTTTAATTGCATTTGTGAAATTGTGATATATTGGACTTTCTGCAGTTGCTTGGAAGGAGTGTTCTTATCGCGAGAGTCCAAGTCGTAAGAGAAGCAGCACGGGACGTTGGAAGGTACAAGCTTTGTTTCCAGTGGTGCCGGTATTTCTATGATGACGGTGGGTTGGAACACGGGTACCGATTTATCTGGAGGCGTGAGGACAATAGCCTCCAGGCAGCTAGGGGGCAAGCTCGAATCCCATCGATCAAACTGGCCCGAGAGCTTGAACAAGAAGCAATCGACAACGGATGGGGCGATTACAACGGCGATGCAATGAGCGAGGCGGAGAAATGACCGCTGCGACCACGGCAATTGTGTCGGTGCAATCGTTTTGAGCGAATAATTGAAGCAGGGATCCGTCGTCAGCAAGGTGCACACCTCGAGCTTGTACAGCCGTTTCGAAAGTTCTTGATCGTCCACTGCGTTGGCGGCTTCATTCCGCAAGATACTCTCAGCGAACACGTCCCAAGTGCTTCTTTCGTTTCGACATTTCTCGACTGGTCGTCAGGTATCGAACGAGCGCCCAGATCGAGAGTGCATGCAGTTGCTGATCAACTTTGACCCGGACTGATTATGCGCGATATTCCACCGGTCTCGAGTGAACATTTCACAGAACCATCAGGGGGTAAGCATGTCGACTAACGAAGACAAATTGAAAGAACAATTCCGATCGTGGACGGGCAGGTTCACGATGCACCTTCAAAAGAATACGCCAGCCACTTTGTCCCATTTGGAAGAACTCAAATGCGATCTCGGATATATTGCCAAGCTTTTGTTTCAGTATTCCAACATTCGACTACCGCAAAGAAAAAAACTGAGGAAAGACTCTAACGCATACCGGAACGAGGTGCGGCGAATTCGTGGAAAGTTGTTGAGTTGTGCCGACGAAGTCGAAAGCCTGTGCTCCAAGAACTTGTACGGCAAACAAAACATGCTGGGCACTCATTTACGTTTACAAGATTCGTTGAAGGAAAACGTGCGCAATTTTGAAAATCTACCGCGCTTCTTGAGGGAAAATGCCGAGTACATGGAGTGCTTGCGTCAGCTGTACAGGCTGTTCAACGCACCTTACATATTTGGCCCTGAATCCTTGCTGCTCGCAGTGCAGAAGGAGTTGAAGAATTGTGCCGGCAAAAAATCCGTTGACGGTGATCTTGCGGACCTGTTAGCGGCGGCCTACGCAGCCTCTGGCATCCCAAGGGAAGTCAATTATGAGAGCCAGGCTAGGAGACTAAGCCGGTTCCGGGAACCGCTCCGTAAATTGATTCCGAATGGGGACCGGGAGCGTCTGATTGATTATTACTTCAGACAAAATCAGACCTAAGAATTCGCTTCGTTTTGTCCTGGTCGCGGCATGCGGTTTGCGTCAGACTCCTCGCTATGAAGATTACGCCGGCTGGACAGCTAGGCGGCCAAAACAAAATCCTCGACGTGATCTGTACAGGTTTCTTCTATATGTCAGAAGGCAAGTTTGTATCAACATTGCAGGCGATTCTCGACATGTTGCAGCGCCGGACCGTTATTCCAGCAGCTGTTCTGCAAGATGTGCGTTCTTTTTCGGCAAATCTGTGTCAGCTGCTGGAAAACTACAATTGGCGATTTTCAAACTGTCCCGTAGCCACGCTGGACGCTCTTCGGCGAGAGCTTATTCCCCTCGTTGAGCGCGAGATTTGTGCGTGTGCCCCCCCTGGAAGTCCGAATTTGGATCAGCCGCCGAATCGAACCGTCAAGGCTTGCCAGCCTGTGTCACAGAAAAAGCTAATCGCAAACCGACAGAACTCACTCCGCTCAACGGGGCCAAGAACCCCGCAAGGGAAGCAGGCCGTCCGGCAGAATGCAGTCACGCACGGACTGCTCTCTCACCCAGTTGTCGTGCTGTCACAAGAAGAATTGGACCAATTCGAGAACTGGCGGTCAAAACTGCGGAGCTGGATCGGACCAAAAAATGAGGCCGAAGAGCGATTGGTAAGCAACGCGGCGGTCCTGATTTGGAAATTAGGGCGCTGCATCCGTGTTCAAGGCTCGCTGCTGTCGACGCCTGGGTCGGCCGATCGTTGGCGGACACTGCACCGGTACGCAGGTTCCCTAAACCGACAGCTAAGAGAACTGATTTGTGATCTTCATATTCTACGCAACGAAAAAGGAGGAGCTATGTCCGATAAAGAACGTAAGTGGGATCTGCGAACAGATGGTGAGTTGTGGAAAGCAGCCGCAAGCGCAGTGGACGATCCAGACTTTCAGAAACGCTGTGACAGCATGGTCGGCGGGCTACAAGAAAACTTAGATCGAACGGATGGTCTGCTCTTCATCGTCGCTGATAGCGTTGCTGCCGCATTCATACGCAAACAACAAGTGCTTGCCTACGGGAGTGCACACACACGGATCGCGACATTCAATTCACGGGAAAACGTGGAGACGGCCGATCCGTCCATTCGCGAGTCGGCACGAATTGCGGCCGCTTTCCCCTCAGACGATGTTCTGGACAGGAGCATTAAATGTGAGAGTTTGTGCGATCGTCAGATCCAAAAATTTATGGAGCTAGTGGACCGATCCTGGAAAAGTACCGGGGAACAGGCGTCGGATGTTTAACACAAGCCTCCCCAGAGAGCACAGGAGGGGAAGGGAGAAGAGCCCGGCGTGGAATCCACGCACAGATGAATAGCATGTCGCCAAAAAAGAAAATTGAGCGTTTGGTGGATGGTCTGCTGGCTGTTCCGGAATGGTACGCAGCGATTTTGAACGCGCAGCGACCAGCGCGGGAAGTTCCACTGACCATGAAAGAGCTTTTGAAACGGATCAACGAAGCTCTGTCTGAAGGCGTTAAAGCCCACATGAGGGTAGAGGAGGTGCCAGAACTGCACCGACTGGAAGGGTTCATTCGCCGCGCGGCTAAATACTTAGAACCGAAAGAAGAAACTGCCGGAGCGAAGGCTACCCTGCCAAAGGCGATGGGACGCTCGATTGCACGACCACCTCGTCGGCCTCAGCGGAGGTCGCCGCGCTCTAGTGCTTAACAGATCGGGTCTCATGCCCGCGCACCGAGACCCAGGCCATTGGGCCGGAAGACGAAAACTACGAAACAAAGCCAAGAGCCGCCCCATGGGTCTGCTCCCTACTAGATCCGAGGCGAAACCGCGGAGGAACCGAGATGGACGGGAACAAAGGAAAGGGTGGGCGGGAAAACTACGAAACAAAGCCAGTAGGTGCTTTGTTTTCAATCCGCCCTTTCGTCGGAGACTCTTTCATCATCTGCCCATTCGGGAAAGAGCCCAGCAGTGGACCTGCAAGACAAACCCTGATCGCCGCGAAATCCCTTCCCAAGATGGACCATTTGTACTCCGGGAAACTTCTTTTTACCGGACCGGGGCCTGGGTGCGTCTGGTCCGGGTAGCCGTTGCGTTGGGCGGGAATTATTTCGCGTGCTCTTCCAGCACGGCGGCCATGCGGGTCTGATAACCGCGGCCACCGGCCTTGTACGCCTCGACCGTGCTTTCTTCAAGGCGCAGAGCGATCAGAACCTTGCGCGGTTTTT
>PLIC01000142.1 GCA_003139995.1 Candidatus Acidiflorens stordalenmirensis
ACGTTAGAATGCCAAAATCACCTGCCTTGGGTGAAAATGAAGAAGCCTTCGGCTGGAGCGCCGAAGGCTATTTACTTGAGGACCCGAACATATCTGAAGCGGGACGGAAGCCGAGCGATGCGGTTTGAATCGGGCGCTGCTGAGGTCTACAATTCTGTCGTATCCAGCTTTCCACCTGGAGGCAATATGCCTCACTACGAGTTCTTCTGCCACGCCTGCAAGAAACTCTTCTCGAAGACCCTATCTCTCGCCGACTACGAGAAGGGCCGCGTCGTGTGCCCGCATTGCGGCAGCAAGAAAGTCGAGCAGCGCTGGTCCGCCTTTACCGTCATCACGTCGAAAAAGAGCGCGTGATCGGGCGGGGTGCACCTATGCGCTTCGACAAGTTTTCCTTCGGTTCCATCCGGATCGATGGCGTCACCCGCGATTACGACGTGGTGATTGACGGCGGCGAGATCCGCAAGCGCAAGAAAAAACCGTCCAAACAATTCCGCGACGAGCTTGGACATACTCCCCTATCCATCGAGGAGGACATACCCTGGAAATGCCGGCGGCTGGTAGTCGGCACCGGAGCGTATGGGAGCCTGCCGGTAATGAAAGAAGTGAAGCGCGAAGCGGAGCGCCGCAAGGTCGAATTGCTCGTGGTCCCAACGCCCCAAGCCATTGAAGCGTTGGAACAGGACGCCGAGGAGACGAACGCGATCCTCCACGTGACGTGCTTAGTTTACCCTGATTCGCTATGGGCGTGACTGTAGAGATGCATAATAATTGGTTACGAGGGTTACGCCAACGGAATAGACCGCGGAGAGTACAGTTGGAAGTGGCTTTACTTAGTGCTCCGCAAACATATCTCAGCTGTTATCAGAGAGAGATTGACACAGGCTTTACTCGCGTGAGCTTCGGATCGACATGATCCCTGCTTCCTACAAACCGAAAAAGAAGTTCATGCAGCTGGCCATCGCGGAAGCCAAGCGCGCCCGTGACCGAGGCGACTATCCCATTGGCGCGGTCATCACACGCCTCATGGGTAGGCGCGAAGTGGTCATTGCCAGCGCCGGTAACCGAGTAAAAACTTCGGGGTCAAGCATCAAGCACGTGGAGTTGGAAACGCTCAAATACGTATCAAGCGGCTATGGCCGCTATCTGCCCGACTTCGTGCTCTACTCCACGCATGAGCCCTGCGCCATGTGCGCCGGCGCCTGCGTGTGGGCTAGAATTGGCGCGGTCGTCTACGGCGTCTCCCAAGAAGACATTGCCGCTTATGGCCACAAGCGCGGTACGGAAGACTACAAGTGGCGAGCTTGCCTCATCCCCTGCCGGCTCGTCTTCGAGAAGGGCAATCACCGCATCCCCGTCACCGGCGGTTTTCTCCGACAAGAATGCCAACAATTGTTCAGTTACAGGGCTGCATAGAAGGAAGCGGAAAAAACGCTGGAGCCGATGGAGTAGAGGTGGACGTTTCGAGTTTTTGTGACGGAAAAGCTGATGGGGGTGGACGGTTTCTGTTCTGATGCGGAAATGGAACAGGAAATTGCCTTTGGGGTTTCGTACATTCTCACAGTGGGGGGTGTCCTACGTTGCCGGAATCGCTGTAGTGGCTTAGCACATCAAATGAAGCATCATGGGTCTCGACACGAAGACTGTGGCTGAATTGCAAGAGATACCCGCCAACCTGCGTGAGTACATACGGCGCAATCCAAACCATTCGTCATTTTACGAGGAAGAGTTGAAGGACGCGGAACAATGGATTGGGGAACGGCAGCAGAAATCTGCGCCCTGTGCCAATCAATGAAAGCAGGTCCTGCCTTTGGGCGGGGAAGAAAAGGCCCCGGTGGGTCAAGACCCCAGTTCAGATGCCTGCGTCTTATACACGCGAAGCGTCCGCCGCAGAGCGGCTTCGTTCTCACGGGCAATCCTGGAGTAATTGAAGAGCACTGAATCTAACAGAAGCAATCCGATCGCTAATGAATCAGGCACATCTTTCGACAGGCGACGCGAACCATACGCGAACATCGACGATCATAAAACATCCCAAACCATCCTACGCCATCCTAAATCGACCACAGCATAAGCCCATTGCCCTCAGTGACATCCGCTGATTCCAAACCACTTGGCCTATTCGGTAGGAGGCCCTGAAAAGGCTGGCGTCGGCGGTTCAACTCCGTCCCTGGCCACCATTTAGATTCAATAACTTAGGGCCGGAGCCCCTAGTGATCCAATTTCGCTGAGGCTGTTGTCGCCATGTATTAACTTGTTTTGAATCAATCAGATGCGTACAAGTTTAGGCTTGGCTCAAAAAAGGCTGGCGTCGCCCACTGTTCATTCGTGCCATCCGCAACAATCAATGCGACTTAGCAGGAGCCGACGACTAGCGGTTTCTATCGCGCGAACAATGCGCGAACATCGGCCACCTGAAATGCGAGCATGAGCAGCGTTGAAGCACTAGTTTCGGGCTCGCGTGATAAACCGTCCGAAGCCATCGTTTCCTAGCTTCCCAGAAGCCCGTTTCTGGCCAATCAA
>PLIC01000098.1:0-21900 GCA_003139995.1 Candidatus Acidiflorens stordalenmirensis
GTTATTGGGGCTGGCTCCGCTGGTCGGGACGTCTGTCGGTCGTGGAAGCGTACCGGCTGTACCAGGGAATGGCTCTGGCTCCGCCGTGGGTGGGTGTGTGGGAATCGGTGCGAATGCCCGTAGCACAGCACGATGTACTGCTGGCGATCAGGCTCGGTCTGATCGTCCTGGTTGTGGCGCTCAGCCTGCGCGACGAAGTCCGTCTCGAAGACAAACTCTTCGCCCTAGCGGTGATTCTGCAGATGTTGCTGTATGCGGGGCGGCCAGCGGTCGGTGCTGTTCGCTATCTGCTCCCGGTCTACCCCGCTTTCCTCGCTCTGGGGAATTACGCGCAGCGCCGCTGGAACTGGAAGCAATTCAGTTTCTATGTCGTGGCCTTCGGATTCCTGAATTTGGTTTGGATGTGGGCGTTTCTGAGCTGGTCCCTGGTGCTGTAGCGCGAGCACACAACGAGACGCGGCAAGCCTAAACGGCCGGCACGCCGTGCGGCTTTACATGCTCGCGGATGAACTTAACGATGTCGTCCATCGGGGTGCCTGGCTGGAAGATTCCGGCGACGCCGATTTTCTTGAGGCCCTCGATATCCTGATCCGGGATAATGCCGCCGACCAGCACCAGCACGTCGTCCATTTTATTTTGCTTCAGCAGGTCCATCACGCGCGGAACGATGGCGTTGTGCGCGCCCGAGAGAATCGAGAGCCCGATGACTTGGACGTCTTCCTGAAGCGAGGCGCTGACGATCATCTCCGGCGTCTGGCGCAGGCCGGTGTAGATGACCTCCATGCCAGCATCGCGGAGGGCGCGAGCGATGACCTTGGCGCCGCGGTCGTGGCCGTCGAGGCCGGGCTTCGCGACTAGAACGCGGATTTTCGGGTCGGTGGTCACCGAGATCATTTAACCACAGAGGGTACAGGGGAGCACAGCGGGAACTGGACGCCGGCGCTACCTGAGAATCCTGCCGAGCTTCGCTCGGATTGGACGGGCGGGACGCCCGTCCCTCCACAATCACGGTTTGACCCCCAGCTGCCAGAACAGGAACGAGTACATATCGGCGCTCTCTTCGATCTGCTTGGTGACCGGCTTGCCTTGCCCGTGTCCTGCTTTGGTCTCGATGCGCAGCAGGATCGGCTTTTGCCGGCTGGCACCATTCTTGGCCTCGGTTTGCATGAGCGCGGCCATTTTCTTGGCGTGCATGGGATCGACGCGCGTATCCGTATCGCCCGTCATAAAGAGAATGGCGGGATACTCCTGACCCGGCTTCACGTGGTGATAGGCCGAGTAAGCGTAGAGCCAGTCGAACTGCTTGGCGTCTTCGGCGGAACCGTACTCCGGGATCCAAAGTTTTGCGATCTGGAAGTTCTGATAGCGCAGCATATCCAGCAGCGGAACCTGGCACACTACCGCACGGAAAAGATCGGGGCGCTGAGTAATCATCGCACCCATCAGTAGGCCGCCATTCGAGCCGCCTTGAATGGCGACGTGATCTTTACCGGTGTATTTCTGCGCGATGAGATATTCGCCGGCGGCGATGAAGTCGTCGAAGACGTTCTGTTTTTTATCGAGCATGCCAGCGCGATGCCAGTCTTCGCCGAACTCGGCGCCGCCGCGCAGGTTGGCGACCGCGTAAATACCGCCATGCTCCATCCAGAGATACATGCTGCGGTTGAAAGCCGGTGTCATTGAGATGTCGAAACCGCCATAGCCGGTCAGCAGCGTGGGGTTCTTGTCATTCTTCTCGATTCCCTTCTTGCCGACGACAAACATCGGGATCTTCGTGCCGTCTTTCGAGGTGTACCAAACCTGCTGGACGTCATAGGCGGAAGGATCGATGGCAGGCGCGTCGACCTTCGCCCAGAGCGCGCTTTTCACGCTTGTCAAATCGACGCGGTAGATCGAGGGCGGCACGGTGAAGGACTGGAATCCGAAAAAGATTTCGTTGCGGTCATACCGGCCGGAGGCGCTGAAAACACTTCCGATGGTGGGCAGAAGAATGTCGGCACGCTTCTTGCCGTCGAGCCCGAACAGCTTCAGTTCGGAAGTCGCGTTGTGTTCGTACTGCGCCAGGCGCTTGCCGCCGGTCACGCTCGCGCCCTGCAACATGGCGTCCGACTGCGGGATTATTTCTTTCCAGTTTTCGCGCTTGGCGTTGTCCGCGTCGGTGACAAAGACGCGATAGTGGGGCGCGTCTTCGTTAGTGGTGATTCAGAGTTTGCTCTCAAAGAAGTCGGCGCCGTAAAGGAAATCTTTGCCGGTAGTAATTTCGAGCCTAGGATTTTTCGACTGGAGATCTTTCAAATACATCTCCGTCTTCGTCCAGCCTTCCCCAACATTAATCAGCAGTCAGCGGTCGTCTCCGGGAAGAGTGACACTGGGTTCGTCCTGCGGACTGCGGCCTTCGCCAAAGATGAGTGGATCTTTGCCGGGATCGCTTCCGATCTGGTGGTAGAAAACCTTGACGTGGTAAACCTCTTCTCCGTCCGAGACCTCGCCTTTCTTGGGATTGCGGGCGTAGTAGAAAACGGAGCTGTCCTTCATCCAGGCCAGGCTGGCGAAGCGGGTGCGCTCGCTGGTATCGGGCAACACTTTGTCGGTCGCGCTCTGGACGATGTGGAGCGTGCTCTCTTCCGATCCGCTGGCGGACGTTCCGTGGGCCACGTACTTACCGTCTTCCGACGGGTACCACCAGTCAAGCGCTACGGTGCCGTCGGCGGACATCTTGTTGACGTCGAGCAGCGCGCGATCTTCGCCGTTCAAGCTGTCGCGCACATATTTAAGGATAGGCTGGTTCTGGTTGCCGTCGCGGCGGGTATGGAAGTAATACTTGCCACCCATCTGCGGAGTTCCGACGGCACCAATCTCAAGCAATTGCGAAAGACGCGCGTTGATCTTGTCGCGTCCGGGCAGAGGGTCAAGGATGGAGCGCGTGTAGCTGAGTTCCTGCTTGACGTAGAGCTTGGTGTCGGGATCGTTCGGGTTTTCCAAATAGCGGTAGCGATCGATGATTCTGTGTCCTTGGACAGCGTCCTCGACCGGGGCAACTTTGGCTTTTGGAGGACCGGCCTGAACGGAAGGAGAGGTGGAATCCCCGGCCCTGGAATCCTCCGCATAGCCGAGGGCAGCCGCATCGGCAAGAAGAATAAGGAAAGCAGTCAGCAAGCGCGAACCTCCCAGCATGAACACCTCACTCTTGTTGTGGACGAACCGCCGAGGATTAGGTCAGCAAGGCAGTGGCCGGACGGACGCGACCTCTCGGCAACCGCGACGACGCAAGGTGATCCTCGGCCCACGATTGAAAAGAATAATATCGGCGCCTCTCAGGAGAGAATCGGAGTTGGGCCGGTGCGATGAAGCAGCCGCGTACCGATCGTTCGACACGCTGCTGAAGCGCAAGCCTGAAGCGCGAGTTTACGACGCATGCGAGTTTCCAATCCGTTGCTGCCTCTGATATGATTTTGTTGACAATGCAAGCACGCAAGCAAGCGCGCTCCCACTCCTCAGTAGCTCAATGGCAGAGCATCCGGCTGTTAACCGGAGGGTTGTAGGTTCGAGTCCTACCTGAGGAGCCATTCTTTTGCCCTGAGTTTCCAACCGCTTACGTAAAATCCCAAAAAATTGTACTGGAAATGTACTGCCGAACCCTTGGAACCGAGGGTTCCGGGAGTTTTCTTGCCCATACACAACAGTCTAGAGTAAATGACGTGCCGTTTGCTCCGGGCCCCGCCCCTTTCAAGACGCATGGCCGACTGCCCCCATCCTTCACGGCCAATACTGAAGGAACCGGCAAATTTCCGGTTGGCTGACCATCCAGTAATCTCGCCTGTCACTTCCCAGATCGCCATTTCTGGACCGCGAGCGAAGCGCTGGAGCACGGCGGGAGATGGTTCACCCTCCAGGAAGCTGAGTTCCGCGATTACTTCCCCATTGCCGACAATCCGTTCAGAGTCGTCGCACCAGTCTTTTCCGCAACGTGCTGCGCAGGACTATAATCGCGCGAACGGATGGCCCTTACCTCTGGCACAAAACTCGGGCCCTATGAAATTCAATCGCCGCTGGGCGCGGGCGGCATGGGCGAGCTGTACCGCGGGCGCGACAGCCGACTCGGCCGGGACGTCGCGCTGAAGGTGCTGCCGGTAGCATTCGCTGCGGATACGGAGCGAATGGCGCGCATAGCAATTGAAGAGGCTCTCCGGAGCGCCGCAGGATTCGCTCCAAATCGCTGCCGAGCCGGTTCGTTTGCCCCTCTGGCGTCGCGCCCTGCCATGGACACTCGCCGCCGTCTGCGTCGTCATCGCATCAATTACCACTGTCGCATACCTCGGTCGTCGTGAGGAAATGTTGCCATCCCTGAGACTGACGATTGATCCGCCGCACGATGGGCAATTCGGGACTGCCTTCGCGCTTTCGCCTGGTGGAGTCATGATGGCCGGGAGCTCTACTTCATATCGGGCACGACCCTGATGGCGGCCGAGGTGATTCCCGGCTCCACTTTTCAGTTCGGGTTGCCGCATCCTCTTTTCCCAGCCCGACTAGCGCAAAGCGTTTTCACGCAGGCGCACTCGGGCTACTTCGTCTTCTCGGGCGGACAGAAATTCCTGCTCAACCAGCTCGTCAGCACCGGCGAGTCTCCACCGATCACCGTGGTCGCGAACTGGATCTCGGAGCTGAAGAAGAAATGACGCTCGCTGCAGGCACGAAATTCGGACCATACGAAATCCTCGCGCCGCTGGGCGCGGGCGGTATGGGCAAGCTGTATCGATCTCTCGATACTCGCCATCCGGAAGTTATGCGCGCAAGAGTCAGGGCCCTCACACGCTCAGAACTGGAATCGACACCGCGCAAATGATTGCATAGCCGTGGATCCGCAGATTACCGCCATACGGGTAGCACTCGATAACCAGCAAATCCGCCTTCGTCTGCTTCGCAGCTTGGCTGAGCACCTTAGGCACGTCACCACTGCCGATGAATACGTCCGCCTTGATGCCCATATCTTGCTGGAGCTTTGCGATACGCTGGGAAGCGTCCCCGACGAGCCCCTCTTTCCACTTTTGATCGACGTAGCTGCCGCCAGGCCCCCAAAGCTCCACCCCGGCAGTGACGTGAGCGAGCGTAAGACGGGCACCGAATTCGGCGGCCATTTGCGCGGCCCACGATATAACTTCATCACTATGGGGGCCCAAATCGACGGCGCATAGGATGTTACGGATCGCAAACTTCTGCACCGGCGATTCTTCCACATGGGCCCCGATCCAAACCGGGTATTCGGTTCCGTGTAATACTTTCGCTGTCACAGAGCCCAGCAGAAACTGATTGAATGTGGAACCATGCGACGGCATCATGATCAGGTCAGCTCCTTCCTCCTCAGCCATCTGCACAATTGCGCAAGCTGGGTCGCCTTTGACCAACACGCGTCGGATGGCAAGGCCTTCAAGCTCCGGCCCGAGAGACTGGTCCAGGTTTTTCTCGGCCTCTCTAGTGATCTCCGCGAGCGTATCCCACCCAGCGAGCTCGGGACCGTCCTCCGGCACACCAGCGGCACGGCTCTGCGCGGTCACGACGTGCAGCATCACGATCTCCGAATGGAAATGGTGGGCTAATGTCGCAGCCTGATGAACCACACGCAGCGAGGTGTTCGGGAAATCAACCGGCAGAAGAATCTTCGTAATATTCAGCATCGCGCACCAGCCGGAGAGTCAAAATGCCCCCGACCAACTCCCTTAAGGACATTCCCAGCATAGTTCGAAGTGTAACGCAATCTTCCTCGAACTCCGTTTGGCGATAGTTGCCGACCATCCGCGAGCTACCGCGTCGTGGCTCGGATCGAGACGCCGAGTGCGGCTCCTTCTGCGGATGATGAGTAATGTCGAGTGACCATGTCTCGCGTCGAGGTGAGCTTAGTCGCGCGACGGAAACGTCAAACATGATCTTCCCGTGGGCGACACAGGATCTACTGAAGCTTTTGGGTTGCTGCCACCCGCATTCTGGTTGCGACCGCGGCCTTACGAAGCATGTAATACAAAGTTGCCAGTCCGGCTATGAAGAAAAGTACGAAAAGCAAAATGACGCCCCACTGCGGCGCAACCGGCAGTCGATTGGGGCTGAAGCAGGGCGCGAGCGCAAGGTTTCGCAGCACGTCGCGCATGACGACCATAGCTGCCACGGTCAGCACGCCGCAGCTTACGCCGATCGCGAGTTGCCGCTTCGGAGACTTGTTGGCTTTCGCCATGATGAGATGCGCAATCGCAGCCAGTGGCAGAAGCATTCCAACCCCTAACAATGCGGTCGCGAATCCATTGCCGCCGACAAAGGCCAGCCGCACTGGACCTGGCAATTTCACTAAGAACCAGAACCCCACGCCAACATTGAGAAGCGTAGTGCCCGTAAACAGCAAGGACCCTTGTTCGATGAGCCACTGGCGATACCCGTCTTCCCTTTCGCGAAGACCCATCACGACCAACCCCAGTCCGGAAACCGCCAAAGCGCCTAACACAAAATGAAGGTACCGTGGCAGTAGGGAAGGTTCCGACCAGTTCAGGTTCCAGCCGCTGGCGTTGCTGTGATAAAGGTCCAGCCAGCGCTCGGGCGCCAGCATCAAGGTGAAGTTATTGCTGTAGACGAAGGCAATGGATGCAAGCAGCAGCACCACCAGAGCCAGAACTGCCGTTGTCTTGCCGTTTGGCTCGTGCCCCTTCATGGAGAAGAAGTAGACGCCGTAGTACGCGAGAACAACCATTCCAATAATGGCAAGCCAGGGCACTCCGATAAGGATCGAACTGGCGTAAAGGAATTGCCCATACATAACCTGGAGAAACAGCAACGGTGCCACGCCCAGGGTGATGGTAAAGGCAAAAACCGAGGGTAGGAGGCGACCGAGATCGCCGGCTAGGCGCACGGAAAATTCTGAACTTTTGCGCCGCATCGTGCAGACCAGCGCGACGGCTGTACCTCCCAACAGGCAGTTCATGAACAAGACGTGGAGAAAGAATGTGAGCAGGAGCAGCGTGCGCAGAAGCCAGACTGGCGCCGGCAACGGCATGGGATCGGGATAAGGAATGGGCAAGTTCATGACGATGAATCCTCCCGCTGACTATTAATAACTACTACTAATGATTACTGCCTGGGATCGCTCAAATAGACGGCCAATGCGTGACCTTCCGCGTCAGTGCCGGTGAAAGGCGGCATGTCTGGATTGATGTCCCCGAGCGTTCCGAGCATTCCGGCGATTCCCTCGGGATCGGTTCCTTTCAAGTCCAGCGGACGCCGCTGACCACCGACGCTGTGACACAGGGCGCAATGGATCGCGAACACCTGCTGCCCGAGTTCTTTTTCGTTCGCGCCGGAGGGTGTTGCCGGCATCAGCGAGGCCAGATATCTGCCCAAGGCTGCGCGATCATGCTCATCGCCGACGAATGGCGGCATCGTCTCGCGAACTGCCGGCAGGTGTAGAAGAATCTCGCTGGCAAATTTCGCGTCCCATCCGCGTGTGATTTTGCGCATTGCGCGATAGCCCGCGACCGAGTGACAAGAGCCGCACTCGATAACAAAAAGTTCCCGGCCATAGGCATGGGGGTCGTCAGCGCTGCCTTCGACCCACGGCGAAGCCTTGGCGACACCATTCGCGACGATACTCTCCACCTGCCCTACCCTGATGTCGTTAGCATAGATGTAGCTGTTGATGACGTAGGGATAGCGGCTGAACTCGCGCAAATATTCGCCAGTTGCCATGACGCTGATGCCGGCAACCAGCAGCACTGCCACGACCACTGGGTTCATCAGCTTCGGCCGGATAAGCGCGAACACCAGCGCAAGTGCCAGTGCCACGCCGGTACAAACGGCCCCTCCGAGCAGCGCGTGGTGGACGGCCGTATACATCCCGCTGAAGTACGCTCGCGAGTAAGAAGGAAAGTCGTGGAAATACCAACGGCTCAAGGGAAGCAGAGATGCAATTCCCAACACTAGCCACCAGCCCGCCCAACGCACGACGCGTTCCCGCAAAGGAGAAGGTTCCCACATCGCGGTCACCAGCCCGAAAATACCCGCAAGACCCACTGCCATTGCGGTACGAATAAACAACGACGGCCAGTAAGTGGGGTTGAAAAACCCGTCCCAGAAGTTCCCGGTTTCGAGCCAGCGTCCGGGCGTGAGCATGTAGGTGATAATGCCGTTGATCACCACCAGGCTCGCCCAGGCAGCGACGAAGTAGATCCAGCCGACGATGAGATGAGTTTGCCGGTCCAGCGTGTCCCAATGGTAGGCGTAGATGAGAGCGGCAGCGATCTCGACGAAAAACAAGACCCATTCGATCGCCCATCCCCAAACGAACGTGTGAATGAGCGAAGAAGTCGCTTCCGGACTGACCAATCCGATCGTGAACCAGATCCCCACGCCGGTCACCGCCCCAAGAACCACGGTCAGCAGCACGAAGAACTTGGAATGAAGCCGCACGTACCCGAGTAGCTCCGAATCGTTGTGTGAATACGCGCGACGCTCGGTTAGAACCAGGTATGCGCCGCCGCCAATGGCGAAGTGGGAGATGAAGACGTGAAGTACGGCTACAGCCGCGATCAGCAGTCCGCCAGGAAATCCAAGTTGCCAAACGGGATAGTTCATTCTGTCCCCCGTGTCGTCGTTTCAGTATGAGGGATGTTCATTCCGCAGGGCAGTGACTAATCTCACGCGAGCGCGTGAGCCCTAAGCGGCGACGCTAAAGACGCAAATGAAGCAAACACGGTCTGAGAATCTGCGGTTGAAGTAACGTCCTTCGCGGCCGATAGCCAGCCATTCCTCGGATTGTTCCGGGATCACGGGCAAACCGGAAACTGAGGACAGCGGCGACTTCGAGACCGAACTACCGAACAGTATGTTGGAATCCCTCGGAGACCAGTCAATGCTGCCCGAAATCCTCCTCACCGGCACCTTTGAAAGTGCCTGAATACACAAGGTCATAAGATCCGCGGTTGTGCTGCCCACAAACTTTACTCGGTGGGCATTGAAGACACCGAAGACCTGATTGCCGATCTGCGTCATGCGTTAGACAAGGTCCGCCTCGCAAAGCGGCGGGCAAGATCGTGAAATACCGCAGTCGAGGCACATCAGGATGTCCGGTGGGAACGCCGATGTTTTGCACTTATCGAAGCTTCGAGCGTCGGTGGATGGTATCGTTCCGAGTGTCATCGCGACTACGCGCCTGGGTTCGGATGCCTTTCAGGAAGCCCCTTCTGTTTGGCTTTTAGCTCTTGTCTCCGCGCCGGCTGCATCTTTGGTATCCCACGACGGGAACCTACGGTTCGTAGCCTGCTCCTCGCAACACTTTTCCTGGCAATGCGCCGCTCATCTTTCCGTTTTCGATCACGGGCACGCCGTTGATGAGCACATACTCCATGCCTTCCGACAAGCGGTTCGGATCGTCGAAAGTTGCAAGGTCACGCACCGTCTCCGGATCGAACACAACCACGTCTGCCCACATGCCCTGTTTCAGCACGCCGCGATCGGTGAGCCGCATACGCTGGGCGGGCAGCGCGGAAAACTTGCGGATTGCCTCCTCGAGCGTCAGCTTCTTTTCTTCTCGAACGTATTTACGCAGGATGCGCGGGAATGTGCCGTAGGCCCGGGGGTGGGGGTGCTCCTCGCCGAGGATGCCTTCGGGCGACGTGCCGGAAGAATCGTTATCGACGGAAACCCACGGCTGCTCGAGGGCCAGGGCAACGTCGGGCTCCGACATGCCGAATACCGCGCAGCCGGTGAACGCTTTGTCTTCGATGAGCAGATCGAGGAGCGCGTCCATCGGGTCCTTGTTCAATGCCTTGGCAACTTCAGAGAGCCGCTTGCCCTGAAACTTTTTCAGCTCGGGATTCTGCACCACGCCGATCATCACGTCCTGCGGGCCGCTGATCTCGTCCCACTCGTTGTCCCAGTCTTTGGAAGGCGTCTCCATGTCTTTGCGAATGCGGGCGCGGGTTGCGGGATCTTTCAGCCGCTCAATCAATTTGACATCGCCGCCGTCATGCGCCCACGCGGGAACAAAGGCCGACATGCCGTTGAACCATGCGGTGTAGGCGTAGGTGTCCGCTTCAACGTCCACGCCTTCGGCGCGGGCTTTGTTGACCCGCGCGATCAGTTCGGGCATGCGTCCAAAGTTGGCTTTGCCCGCCACCTTGAAATGCCAGATTTCCACCGGAATGTGGGCCTCGCGCCCGATGCGGACGGCTTCGTCGATCGACTCGAGAACACTGTCGCTTTCGTTGCGTATGTGCGTCGCGTAGATTCCACCGAACTTCGATGCTTCGGAGGCCAGCGCAATGATTTCTTCGGTTTTCGCGTAGGGGGCGGGCGCATACATCAGCGAAGTCGAGACTCCAACGGCGCCGTCGCGCATGGCCTCGCGAACCAGAGCTTTCATCTTTTCGAGTTGCTCGGGCGTGGGCTGCACATCGGCATCACCCAGCACCATTCGCCGCACCTGCGTCGCGCCCACGTAGCTGGCGAGATTGATTCCCATGCCTTGCTTTTCGAGGCGCGAGAAATATTGACGAAATGTCCGCCAGTCGGGATTGATCTTGTAATGTTGGTAGCCGGGGCGATCGTTCGCGATGATCGTATCGTTTAGCGGAGCGGCCGATCCGCCCTCTCCGGTGATTTCGGTGGTGATGCCCTGATAGATCTTCGACGGCAAGCGCGGATCGACGAGGACGGTGGTTTCCGACTGACCGAGCATGTCCACAAAGCCGGGAGCAACGACTTTGCCGTTGGCATCAACGGTACGCTTTCGTGCGGCGCCGGAAAGATTGCCGATGGCTGCGATCCGGCCGTCGCGGATTCCGATGTCGCCCGAGTACCACGGAGAACCAGTGCCGTCCACGATGTGTCCGTTGGTGATGACAAGGTCGAAGGGGGAGTCGGCGGCGCGATTGGCGGCAAAGCCTAAGGTAGAGACGATCAATAAGATTGTCAGCGTGAGACGGCAAGTTGCGGTCATGAGTTCCTTCCCTGGTCGTTTTTTTTCGAGAGCGTACTTCATAAATGGGTTCGGCCTCATGTTAGCCACTTATGGATGAGGCGGGTTCGCTGATGTGCTTCTGTCATGAAGAGACGGCAGAGGCTGTTGACGGACGAGCAGCGAGAGTTGGTGGGGGCTATGTTGCCCCGCCCAGGCGACGGCGGGACAACCGAGGCCGACCGTGGGCATCGAACCGGGCTTGTTTCGAGGGCATTCTGTGGATTCTGCAAACCGGCGCGGCGTGGCGATTCTTGCCCGAGCAGTTTCCTTCGCCTTCGACCTGCTGGCGTCGGCTCCAGCAGTGGGAAGAGGGAGGGATGTGGCTGAATGCGTGGCGCACCCTGCCGGGCGCGCTGGATGAGGAAGGCCTGTTGAAGTGGGAGGAGACCTTCTTGGACGGCAGCTTCGCTCCGGCAAAAAGGGGCTCGGCCGTCGGCAAAACCAAGCGGGGCAAGGGGACGAAGTGGATGGTACTGGTCGACGACCCGCTGCGGCAGCGATTGAAGAAGCGAGGGATGGAACGGATTGCGCCCTACCGCAAGAACAACCAGGGACCGCGCTACGAAGATGGGCGCAACCCGCGGCGTTACAAGCGGCGCTGGATCGTGGAGCAAACCAACGCATGACTTGGTCAATTCCGACGCCTGCTGGTCCGTCATGAGCATCTGCTCTCCACTTAAAGCGCCTTCTTCTATCTCGCTTGCTCCTGGATTACCTTGAGGCACTGTTGATGAAATACGCTCCAGGTAATGCCGTATTGGCCGCTGCCTTTTTCTTCGCCTGAGACTTCTGCCATACAGGAATAGTACGCCGCAACGATCGATTCCAGGCTCACAGCGGGTACTACTGCAAACGTCGGGGAACTTCTGCAGGTAGCCCTTCAGGTCAAGCCATACGTTTTGTTGCTCTCTCATGTTTATGCGCTCTAATGCAAAGCGCACTCTATCCGTGGTTTGGTCTCTGGTTCCTTCACTTGTGATTATCGGGCGCTCTCAGGGGACAACCCCATGCCGTGGCTGGGTGTCGCTGGTGGCGGCGATCAGGCGTCTGGCCTTAATGCCGCCCTTTCGTTTCATGGGGTCGAGGCGGATGAGGTTCAGGGCAATGTGCTTGAGTGCGGCGAGATTGTGGGCGTCGTTGAAAGCGACGTCCATGCACCAGTGTAGGCGGTTCTCAACGAACCAGTGGGCGGGGATGGCACGACTGATCCGTTTGGCATCGGGAGCCAGACTGCTGATGTGCAGGCGTTGTTCCACCGTTGTTCTGCCCTGAATCGATCACTCACTCTCGATGACCGCACAGGACTTCAGCCCTGGCCACGATTCGGGCCTATGCAGGCAATCCACTTGAATGGCTGCCACTCCTATGAACGAGCCTCTTCAACGTAGCGATCCTCGCAGCTATACTGCTGTCACCATCATTATTCACTACCATTTCATAGGCCATGAAGGTTGCGTAATCAGAAGCAGCGGCGCAGAATTCCTATGTCGTCTCTATTCGCGCCCGGTCTCAATACAAGGCGCTTGAAGCACGCGTCAGGAAAAACACGCAGTCGGCAGGAGATTCTCACAGATGCTAAACGAGGAAAGACGCCGAGCCATCCTAGAGGTTGTAAGTCAAGATGGGCGGGCCCTGGTCAAAGACTTGGCGCGGCGTTTCCGCACTTCGGAAGTCACCATTCGAAAAGATTTGGAAGTCCTCCATAGCCATGGACTACTGCATCGAACCCATGGCGGCGTTTTGCCAGTCAAGGGAGGAGCACTCGCCGATCCCACTCTGCGTGAAAAGGAAGAGCTTCATCGCAAGGAGAAACTCCGGATCGGCACGACTGCCGCGGGCTTGGTGAAAGAAGGGCAAGTTGTGGTTCTGGACTCTGGAACCACCACCACTTGCATCGCGCGCATGCTTCGCAATTTTACGAATGTAACCATCATCACCAATGCGGTAAACATCGCCACCGAATTGGCAGGGGCCTCACCAGAAGTAATCCTGACTGGGGGAGTGCTGCGTAAGAATTCATTCTCCCTGGTAGGACCGATCGCCGAAGAAACGCTGCGTCAGCTGAATGCTGACATTCTGTTTTTGGGAGTCGACGGATTTGATGTGCAATACGGATTGAGCACACCCAATCTCCTTGAGGCAAAGGTCAACCGAGCGATGGTAGACATCGCCAAGCGGGTCATAGCCGTGTGCGATTCAAGCAAGTTTGGACGAAGGAGCCTGTCCCTTATTGCTTCCACTTCTGTTATCCACCAGGTCATCACTGACCCGCAAATCCCACAATCTGACTTGCGCGCTCTTAAGAGAGCGGGTGTGGAGGTCACACTCGTGTGATGTAACGCTGGCAGGCTGCTCCATGAAAACCGGGCGTGTCATTCGTGACTTCAGTTTGCGCTCTGTTTCGTGAGCGACGGATGCGGCTGCCGTAGATCGTCAAGCACCGGTTGCTTCAGTCCTTTCATTACCGGCTTCGTCTGCGGTTTCAGATCAAACACTATGATTTCATTCCCCTTCTTCTTTAACCACGGGCCGGGCAGATAGAGCGTCCCCTGTGGACCAATGTCCCAAAACCGCCCTAGCTGGTGACCATTGACCCAGACGGTTCCTTTCGACCAATTCCGCAGATCTAGAAACGTGTCTCCCGTCTGGGACAAGTCAAAGGTGCCCCGATAGAAGGCTGGCCCGGAATCCTGCTGCGCCTGGAATCGCAGATTCGAGAGGTCGCCCATGGGCAGAGTGAAAACCTGCCAACCTGTTACTTCTTTGCCATTCAATGTTACTGACTTGGCGATTCCCTTACGTTCTCCCCGCAGCGCTTTTGAATAATTGATGCGGCCGGTGTTCTCCACCAAGATATCCAATTGCGCCCTGCCCTGGGCAATCTGCAAGGGCAGGCGGTCTTGGCTTAGCCGGCGATCTAGCGTCCCCACTAACTTGCCATTCGCATAAATTTGCGCGTAATCGCGGACATCGGCAATTACTAAGTCGCCAGAGGCGGGCCCTGTGATTTCAGTCCGGTAAAGGATGTATCCATAGGACTGCCCGAAGCTCTCCATATTGCGCGGCTTCTCGCTGGCCACGGGCTGGGGTAAGTTTGCGAAAAGCGGCGCAACTTGCTGCAGGCCGAACGCGGGAATCTCAATGGGATCGGGGGTTACGGAGACCTCCGGTATTTTCTTGCCGGTTCGCTTGGCGATGATATCTCGAAACAAAGAGTATTTTTTCGAAGGCCTTCCGGATTCGTCCAGCGCCGCGGAATAATCGTAGCTGCTCGTATCTGGCCAGTAGCCGCCGCCGTCATTATTGGCGCCGTTCATGAAGCCCCACGTCGTGCCGCCGTGGAACATATAGATGTTGATGGAATAACCGTGCTCCAGAATCCAGTCCAGCTCTTCGGCCTCTTTTTCCCCATCGGTCGTGTGGTGCGGGCGACCCCAATGATCGAACCAACCCGCCCACCACTCTCCAAACATGACCGGGGCGCCGGGACGAAACTTTTGCAGGATCTCCGCACCTTCCCTGGCATCGCCCGGACCGAGGTTCACGACTGCCGGGAGATCGGGCAGCGTACCGTCGGGAAGTTCTTCGGGACCGTCTGCCGTGTACAACAGCGCATCCGCAAAACCCGCCGTGCGAAGCGCATCCAAGATCCGCCGCAGATAAACCTTGTCTTTGTCGAACGAGCCATATTCATTCTCTACCTGCACGGCAATGATCGGCCCTCCGCGGCCAATCTGGAGGCCGGCAACTTCCTTTCCTAAGCGGATCAAATACCGTGTGGCCGCCTCCATGAACTTTTCATCGTTGCTGCGCAAGACGATGTCAGGGTCCGCCAGCAGCCAGGCAGGGTATCCACCAAGGTCCCATTCGGCGCAGGCGTACGGCCCCGGCCGGAGAATGACATAGAGATCTTCTTCTTGCGCCATGCGAATGAAAGCCGCCAGATCCCGATCTCCGCTGAAGTCGTAAGTCCCTGGTTGCGCCTCGTGCATGTTCCAGAAGACATACGTCGAAACGGTGTTAAGGCCCATCGCTCGCGCCATCTTCAGGCGCTCCCGCCAATACTCCCGTGGCACCCGCAGATAGTGCATTTCACCGGAGATGATTTGCAAAGGCTTCCCGTCCAGCACAAAATGATTTCCTTCAATTCCGAACTTGTGTGCCTGCGATTTCGGGGTCGCAGCCGCGGAAGACACGCCGGCAAACCCCAGCGCTACCAATAGAACCGCTATGACCCTCAACTTCTGTCGCATAATTTTCGCCCCACCTTTATGGAGTCGTGTGCGCCATGTGTGTGCGGCATCCGCAAGCTCAGTGGGTAACAGGGACCGCTTCCAGCGTTAGTACTTCGAACGGCGCCAACGGGAACACATGCGGCGCGCCTGCGTTCACTCGAAGAGGCTGCGTCGAGCGGTCCCGTGTCCACGGGCTCTTCGCCTGGAACCGCGTGGCAGCGCCCACCGGGATCTCAAACGCCTGGCCCACATCCAAGGAGAACTGCTGTGGCTTGTCGCTCGGATTCCTCAGCACAAGGATTGCTTTTTCGGGCGACCATGAAGCCCAGCCATAGACCTCCAGTTTCGCTGGATCCCCTCCGACCCAGTGCGTATCGCGCAGAACAATTGCGTTCTGACGCGACCACTTCGCGGCTTCCGCGATCGCATCCCAATTCTCTTTGGTCAACAGTGAAGGCGTGATGTACATCTCCTGTAACTGCGTCCCCGTGCCGAAGTAATCGCGCACCTCGTCGCCGAAATCGTTGTTAAGATCGGCACTCAAGTTCTTCGCATGCTGCGCATAGATGAGTCCGTGCAACATCAAGGCATTCAGCGGATAGAGCGGTCCCGCAGTTACTACATGTTCGTACGTGTCGGCATCGCGGTAGGTAATCCACTTCTGCCGCCAGGAACCTACTCCCGCAAAATCGTGATCCTCGCCGCCTCGCCAAATCGAGTCGGCGTATTGCAGCCAAAACGGCGAGGGATACGTTCCCGTAGTTAGATTGATGTATATGTCGGGCTTGGTTATACGCAAATCTTGGATCAAGTTGATCGCCGCGTCGAAGTCGCTATCGAATTCGCTGCCGGGAATCACCTCGTTCACATTCCCCGTGCCATCAAACTTGAACTGGTTCACTCCGTACTTGCGAATCATCTCCACGCAGACGTCATGGAAATACGGGTAGTATCTCGGCCCCGACAGCTCGAAGCCATCCTGGTTCGTCTCGAAGCCTCGTTCCTTTCCGTACTTTATCCGTTCCTCATGCGGCTTGCCGTAGCCACCCCACGGAGACATCCAGACCCCGGGCGCGGCGCCATATTTCGCGGCCGCCTCGGTCACCGGAGTGAATCCGTCCGGGAATCCGGAGTTGAACTTCCAGAGCGTCTTTGGATCGTCCCATCCATCGTCGAAGAGAAACGAGTCCAGGGTGACGCCACGAAGCTTGTGCAACTCCGTTCCGAAGGAATTGACCCGGTTGAGCGCCCCGGCTTGATCGAACTTACTGAAATATCCAAGGTCATACCATGAGTTGTAGTGCAGAAACGTGCGATAAGGATGCGCGCGCTCACGCTCCACATAGTTGAGGAAACCGCGGCGCAGTTGTTTCGGAGGAGTTACCCCAATGACCGACGAATACTTCACCTCGTGGCCAGCGGACAGAGGGAGTTCACGCGAAAGTGTGCAGGTTGCGACGCCATCCAAGACGGCACACTTCGAAAGCGGCTGCTCGAACCCTGCGAAAACACCGTTGGCGACTATCGGCGAACCCAGCACGGTCCCGACGACCTTTGCTTCCGGCAGTCTCCATGCGATCAGGCGAATCTCGGAAACTGGAACATCCTGCCCGAGCGCTCGCAGCGTAATCTCCTGCCGCAGATAATTCGAACCGTCGCGAAGAATGCCACTCCATACCACACTTAGGGTTCCAGAGCGCGCCTGCAGCGTGACGACAATCTTCTTGCCGCTAATCCTGTCCGAAAGTCTGGATGCGTTCGAATTCGCACGGAGCTCTTCTACGACAGGCGGAGACATTGCCGACATTTGCGTGGCCGGAAACTCGCGACCGTCCTTCAATCGAAGCACGAATACTTCGTCAGGAACCGGTAGAGTTTGTTGGCCGAGAAGATCCTTGAACTTCGTGAACTTGAACTTGCCATTCTCCGTGGTCCACTCAACGCCAAGCGCATCGTTTCCAAGTGACATCCTTGTCCCGTTGCTCTCGGCGACTGCTCTTCCGGGGTCGGAACTAAGAAGCTCGGGAGGCAATCCGGCCGCCTGAGAATGCAACATCGCCACACCGGCCAGGAGGAAAACAAGGAGGGCAAAAACCGATAGAGCTTTCGGATCCACCCCATTCGTGCGCAGAATCCCATAACCCCGTCGCGACAATCTCATTGGAAGCGCCATCCGGTCCATTGGATTTTTGATTGCAATACCATGGCAGCTGAACTATAAACGAGGTCGGAAACATTCGCAACTAATCGAAACTTGAGATTCGTCTTACGTCTTCGCGGCCAGCACGAGAACCTGAAAACCGAGATCATGTCGGAGGGAGCCGGCACATGTCAGAAACAGACAAATTCATCGCGATGGTTTCAGCGAAGGCGGACGTCGATCTTCGTCTGAGCGACTTCCAGCCGCGCTCAATGCTGGTTACACCGGCGCATCACGTGCCCAGGGCAAAATTCGCGGCGATTGATTACCACAACCACCTCGACGCGCACGATCCGGCCGACGTTCTTCGAATCATGGATGAGTGCGGAATTGAGAGGATTGTCAACATCACGATGAAGGTGGGAGACGAAGCGCTGGCGGTCATGCGCCGTTTCCACACCTTCGCGCCAGAGCGTTTTTCTACAATCGCCTGGATGGACTGGAGCGGATTGCAGGAACCGGATTTCTTCGAACGCACCGTTGAACGTTTTCGACGCTTCGTTGAAGCAGGCGCCTGCGGACTCAAAATCTGGAAAGACCTGGGGCTGCAAGTGCGGGATGCGAACGGCGAACTGCTCCGAATTGACGATGTAAGGCTGGCGCCGCTGTTTGAGGAGGCGGCAAAACTCGGCGTCCCCATCATGTTTCACATTGCCGATCCGGATGCATTCTTTCTTCCCATCGACCGCTTCAACGAACGCTATGAAGAGCTGGCCGCGCATCCGGACTGGGGATTTCACGGATCGCAGTACAGCAAGGACGACCTGTTGGCGCAGCGCGACCGGGTGTTTGCGCGCCATCCGCATACCACCTTCGTCGCCGCGCACATGGCGGAGAAGCCGGAGAACCTGGCTTATCTCGACAACCTGCTTTCAACTTGTCCGAATGTTTTTGTCGACATGAGCGCGAGGACCGCTGAATTGGGCCGCCAACCCTATACCTCCCGCGATTTTTTTCTGAGACATGCCGGCCGAATCCTGTTCGGCACGGATTTGGTGCCCGAAATCGAGATGTACAGACTGAATTTCCGCTTTCTCGAGACGTCCGACGAATACTTCGAGTATCCGTCGCACGCGTCACGGCAAGGCCGCTGGAACATTTACGGCCTGCATCTTCCAGATGATGTTCTCCGGAAGATTTATCGTGAAAACGCGCTGCGGCTGTTCAACCTGGATCAAAAGCCTGGAATACCGAGATAACATGTAGCATTAATGATCTTTATCGAGGATCACATGAAAGTGACGTGGGTTTTTGCCGCTCTTGTTCTATCCTGCAGTGTTAGCGCGTCCGCACTGGACGCCGCTACAACGCACCAGCAAACAATGCAGCATAACCTGATGCCACTGCCGGCAAGTGTCACCTTCCAGGAAGGCCGGCTCAAAATTGATAGCTCTTTCACAATCGCTGTTACAAGTTATTCGGATGCCCGATTGCAAGCTGCCGTGGATCGCATGGCTCGCCGCATGGAGCGGCGGACCGGCATAGAATTCGCGCCAAGTCTGGCCAAGGATTCAAGCAAAGCCACGCTGGTCATTCAGTGCCAGGTCGCTGGGAAAGAAGTTCCCGCACTGGAAGAGGACGAATCGTACTCCCTGGAAGTAACTGCGCAGCGTGCGGACCTCAAAGCCGAGACCGTTGTCGGAGCCCTGCGCGGCATGGAGACCCTGCTGCAACTCGTCGCTGGCGATCGCGAGGGATACTATCTTCCGCTCGCCAAAATCGCGGACAACCCTCGCTTCCCGTGGCGCGGGTTGCTCATTGACGTTAGCCGCCATTTCCAACCAGTGGAAGTTATCAAGCGCAACCTTGACGGCATGGCAGCGCTCAAACTCAACGTCCTGCATTGGCACCTCTCAGACGATCAGGGGTTCCGGGTCGAGAGTCTTACGTATCCCAAGCTGCATGAGATGGGCTCGGACGGACATTACTACACGCAGAATCAAGTCCGTGAGATCGTTTTGTATGCCCAATCTCGCGGCATAAGGGTTGTACCCGAATTCGACGTGCCGGGCCACACCACGTCCTGGTTTGTGGGGTATCCAGAGTTAGCGAGCGCGCCGGGACCGTACCAGATCCAACGCCGCTTCGGCGTTCACGATGGTGCCATGGATCCGACTCGCGAGGAAACTTATAAGTTCCTGGACAAATTCCTGGGCGAGATGGCCACCCTCTTTCCGGATGCCTACTTTCACATTGGCGGCGACGAGAGTAATGGCAAACAGTGGAAGAGTAATCCGAAGATCCAAGCCTTCATGGAATCAAAAGGACTCAAAGATAAAGATGCGCTGCAAGCGTACTTCAACCAACGCCTGCTGAAGATTCTCGAAAAGCACCATAAGAAAATGATCGGCTGGGATGAAGTGCTCCATCCGGATTTGCCGAAGGACGTCATCGTGCAATCCTGGCGGGACGTGAAGTATCTCCACGCGACAGCCAAACAGGGGTACAACGCGATCCTTTCCGCATCCTACTATCTCGATGACATGGCGCCAGCCAGCGATTACTATCTAGCCGATCCCATTCCCCCCGGCAGCGATCTTACGCCGGAACAGGCCGCGCGAATCCTGGGTGGCGAAGCCTGCATGTGGGGCGAGGAAATCACTCCGGAAATGATCGACTCCCGCATCTGGCCGCGTCTCGCCGCCGTGGCCGAGCGGCTATGGTCGCCGCAAACGGCCGCAGACGTTCAAGATATGTATCGACGCCTTGCGACCGTCAGTGTGCGCCTAGAAGATTTTGGGCTGATGCACAACTCGATGCCCGAAAGCCTGCTCCGCCGGCTAGCGGGAACGCAGGATCCGGGGCCACTTCGCACTTTATGGGAAGTGAGCAACCCCGTTACACTGGGGATTCGTGAGACAACCCAGACGACCCCCATGACACACATGGTGGATGCGACCGTTCCCGATCCGGTGTCCCGGCGTGAGTATCAAGCCATGGTGGATGGCCTGTTGTCGGATGCTCCACAGCTCAGAACTTATCGCGAGGAATTGGCGGAGAAACTCGCCGCATTGCGCGATCTGCCGCTCCCCATGTCGGCAATCATCGACCGTTCACCCATCCTTAGGGAGACAGAACCGCTTGTAAGAGAGGCTTCAAATCTAGGTGAAGCGGGATTGGAAGCTCTATCTTATCTCTCTGCGAAGTTGCCACCGCCCGCAGGTTGGGAACAGGCGGAGCTGGCTATGCTCAAAGAAGCTTCCAAGCCAAAAGCGGGGATGTCTCTCGCAGTAGTCGACTCGATACGCCTGCTCATCATCGCCGCCGGCCAGATCGATCAGCTCCAAATTAGCACACCGGAAGAATGGAAAAATCATGTTCGGGAGATGACTGACGAGGATATGCGCAAGAGAGGGCACAAGGACCAACAGTAAGGGACATATCGTAGCGGCGGTGGTCCTCCCTGCAATTCGCGTCTTTTCGATACTGGCGCGTCTTTCGGGACAGGTCCCAGTTAGTCACACATTGCAACTCATGATGCTAAGAGCGAATCGTATTGCCTCCGGAGCCACTCAGCGGTCGGTTGGCTCTACGAAACGTCGATTCCCGGTAAGGTTGGGCGTCGCCCTTAAATTACCGGTTACCTTGACCAAGAAATTCTGGTGCGCCGGTATCCCGTCCACTCCGTCCACCGTGAGGCGGATCGTGAAATCTTCCGCTCTTGTGTAGGCATGAGACACCTTGGGGCTATCCGCGCTCGTGCCGTCGCCGAGATCCCAGTGATACGCGACTGCGGGGACACCGCCAGCTTCTGCCTGCGCCGAGAGATTGATCGTCTCACCAGCCTTTGCTGCCGGGGGCACTTGCGCCGTAACGGTCGGAGCAGCCTCGGCAACGCTCCTGTCGATTAACTTTATCACCCTCACCGATTGGGGTGGCTGGTTCTCAAGTCGCACTGCGTCGCCCACGAGCGTAACAGACTCCTTCTGGTTCAGCACATCCGTCGCCGCAAACGTGTGGCCGACAGGAAGCCCGAGGTCCGCAAGTTTTAGCGTGTGCGAGCGCACCGTGTTCGTCCAGTTGAAGACAATCAGCATGGCCTGGCGCCGACCTTCCCGGAGGAAGAAAATGCTTGGCTGTTCATCCTCCGGTTCGTAGGTCATCAGATCTATCGGCGTAGAAGCTTGCCCAACTTTGGCCATATTCAGCAACTCCCGGTTTTCAACCAGCGCCAACCGATCCTTCTCAGAGCCCAGGACCAGCATGTCATCGCCGATCTCATACATGCCGCCGGATACTGCGGAGAGCGCGATCGACGCCTGGGCCGCGCCCAGCGAAATCGAAGACCGTTCGTTCGCACGCTCCATGAGATGCGCCGCGGTGACGTTGAAGGCGTCCGGATCATTGACGAAAAAGTTACGGTGCATGTAGAAGCGGGCAGCGATGCCAGAGGCAGCATTCTTGGTTCTCTCAAAACTGTGGCCCGTATCCGCGGAGATCCGGCCCGTATCTACCAGCCCCACTGGGTTGAG
>PLIC01000098.1:21937-25198 GCA_003139995.1 Candidatus Acidiflorens stordalenmirensis
AACCGGACCCCCCATTCGCGGGCGAGCGTCCTATAAGTGTCCCGCATATACTGCTGGGCTCCGGGATGGGTTGTGTCCAGCGCGTAAAGCACATCCGTCTTCTGATCCCAGACGTCGCCAATGGGCACCGGCTGGCCCTTGGCATTGTGCANNTCCTCGCCCACGGCATCGCGGATTACCTGGAGGCCAATGCGTTGGGCTTCGAGGGCTGTGGTGTTGGGGCGGTAACGGTAACCCTCGATCGCGGTGGTATCCATGAAGTCGAGTTTGATGAACCGGACCCCCCATTCGCGGGCNNCGGCTGGCCCTTGGCATTGTGCACCAGCCAGTCCTTGTGGTGCTCGTAGATCCACGCGCGGCTTGTCACCTCAAACGGCGCGGTCCATACGCCGAATGTCAGGCCCTCTCCGGTCAGGTGATGCCCGACAAACCGCAAACCATCGGGAAATTGTGTCGCATTCGGAGTTGTATATTCTCCGCGGGCGTACTGATAACCTTCATCAATTTGGAAATACTTATAACCTAATGACTTCAGATGTTCGGCTTGCCAGTCGCCGTTGGCCAGAGTCTCGCCTTCGTTGATGGCGCCATAGTAGACGGTCCAACTCCACCAACCGATGGGAGTCTCACTAGAGACGCGCGCATGGTGCAGGCGCCGAACCGCATCGCCGTAGGCCAGCAGTTGATTGTGGTAATCCGGTCCGGCCTCGAACATCAATCGCTCTGAAACCATGTCTTCCCCGGGTTTAACGGGAAGACTCAATTCGACCTGGTCGTCCGCGGGAGAATCCTTCAGATCGAATTCCTTCTGGATTTCCGTGGTTCCGGTGGATTCCACGGTATAGGACGCTATCTTGGTCTTCGCGCCCATACCCTCAGCTTGCAGATGCATCAGGGTCAGAAATCGGTCTGAGGTAAGTGCGCCAAGAAATAAACTCTGCTTACTCTCCCGGTTGTAGATGAGTTGGCTCCCTGCACCGCGATGCATCCCGCCGTGCACTCCCCCGAGGTCGTAAAGCGCCAGGTCCGGCCAATCTTCGCTGAAACTGTCGGAGAGGACCCGGTCGGCCGATTGACCGCCACCCAGATTGAGGATCGGCTCACCAATTGCCTCCACACTGCGAATGGCCTGCACAGTTACTTCTTTCCCCGTGCTGTTTTGCACCTTTACCTGGACGGTGCCGTAGGGACGCTGGTTGTAGAGCTGCAGCACGCAAACAAGATCGGGTTTGCCGTCCAGTCCGCTGTAAGTGACCGTCACCTCTCGACCGGGACCGAGATCATCGTCGAATGCAGACTCCGAAGCCTGATGCCGCGGGTAATCGCTCGAGCGAAGCCACTGGTGGTCAATCTGTGCTCCCACACGGGATCTGAGCACGGGCTGGCCGCCATGCACCGACAGTTGGTACGATCCCTCCTGCGCGTTGACCGTCAGGGACAGCTCGTCGTTCGTCAACTGCTGGGCCATACACGGCAGCGCGACAATCAGCGTGCCAGCAATAATCGCAAGTCCAACTCTGAAAACCAATCTTCGAGGTCTTTTCGACACGGCAGCAATCTCCCTATGTGCGCATGTTCCTCATCGCAGCAGGGACCCATACTCTACCCATGAGGTCGCGGGGTCAAGCTCGACTGAAAAGCAAGAATATATAATGCGAAAGCGATGAATGGGAGGCCTAACACCGTCGAGACGGATCGCCCCTCGGTTGCAGAGGGGCCGAGCGGATATCTGCGAAGCATCATCAAACGAAATCGTAGCGGCGAGGCTGTCGGCAGTTACGCAGTTTGCTCCGCGCATCCCGCAGTGATCGATGCAGCCGTTCAGCAGGCGCTCGAAGACGGCAACTGTCTTCACGTCGAATCGACATCCAGCCAAGTTAACCAGTTCGGCGGATACACCGGCACGACGCCGCAGCAATTCGCCGATTCAATTCGCGCCGCTGCCGCCTCAGCGGGATTGCCAGCAGGCCGCGTTCTACTCGGAGCCGACCACCTAGGTCCGTTTGCTTGGCGAAGTGAACCGTCGGTTACAGCAATGGCGAAGGCCTGCGACCTGGCTCGTCTTTGCGTTCATGCGGGATACCAGAAGATCCACTTGGACACGAGCATGCCATGTGGCGACGACGCAAAGAGTCTCGATGAGAAGGCGGTCGCGGAACGCGCTGCCAATTTGTGCCGAGCTGCGGAAGAGGCTTGCGAGGAGATGCCAACTGGTTCGCCGAGGCCGCTTTACGTCATTGGAACGGAGGTTCCTCCTCCGGGCGGAGAAGTGGCGGAGGGGAAATGTCCAGTCCCGACGAGGGTCGAAGATGTTCATCGTACTTTGGACATTTTCCGCTCCGCGTTCCGAGCGCATGGTTTGTCCGCCGCGTGGGAGAACGTGGTCGGGTTGGTCGTTCAACCTGCCGTGGAATTCGGCGACACCAAGGTTTTCGACTACGATCGCCAGAAAGCGCATTCGCTGTCGGCGGGATTGCCTGCAAGTCCTTCGCTTGTCTATGAGGCCCATTCCACCGATTACCAACTCCCCGCCGCTCTAGCAGAGATGGTGGAAGACCATTTCGCAATTTTGAAGGTCGGTCCCTGGCTTACGTTCGCTTATCGGGAAGCGATTTTTGCGCTGAGCGGCATAGAACGCGAGATCCTTGGCCATAAGCGCGAGGTGAGATCGTCGCAAGTGCGGGAGGCGCTGGAGTTCGAGATGCTGCGCAACCCGGAGTACTGGCGTTCGTACCACCGCGGTGACGACGACGAATTGCGCCTCTCGCGTGCCTTCAGTTTCAGCGACCGCTGTCGTTATTACTGGCCCCAACCTTCCGTACAAGCGGAAGTAAGGCGCCTGCTGCAAAATCTCGGCCGCTTTTCATGCCCACTGACCTTGCTGAGCCAATATCTCCCGATCGAGTACGAGGCGATTCGCCGGGGCGCACTGGAGAATGATGCTGCGGCTATCATCGGCCACCACATTCGACGTGTTCTTCGAGTCTATGGCGTGGCCTGCGGTGCGCCGGCAAGTTGATCTCTCTCTCTGCGGAGGGCTTGTAATCGCGCGTGTTGAGCGCTAAGGGCGCTGTTGCAGGGTCGCCTACCCGTATCATCAGGGTGTTTGCCCCACACGAGGAACTGCTTTAATCGACTTACCGGTTGGGCTCTGTCTGATTCGTCAAGATGAGAGGTCGCAACAAGCGGCCGCAGCTCGTCAACCCAGTCCCTTGTGGCCAGTGTCTCAAGATCACCGACTAGAGCATTTTTTGTATCACT
>PLIC01000166.1 GCA_003139995.1 Candidatus Acidiflorens stordalenmirensis
GCGGTGACGGTGGCGGCCGGAGATGCGGGCGATACGGCCACGATCTTGGAGACGCTGCCGCAGGCGGGCGAGCACATCGCCGAGGTGGCGTGCGCCACTAATAATGAAGAGGTCGGTGAACGCGTGCATCCGGAAGGCCCGGTGGAGGCGGTCGGCGACAAGGGGTATCACAGCAACGACACGCTGACGGCGCTGGCGGACGCGGAAGTTCGGACGTACATTTCGGAGCCCGATCGCGGGCAGCGCAATTGGAAAGAAAAACCAGAAGCGCGGCAAGCGGTGTACGGCAACCGGCGGCGGATTCGTGGCGAGCACGGAAAAGAACTGTTGCGGCGGCGCGGGGAGTTGCTGGAACGCAGCTTCGCACATGCCTATGAGACGGGTGGCATGCGGCGCGTGCACTTGCGAGGGCGGGAAAATATTCTCAAGCGCGTGCTGATTCACTTGGGCGGATTCAATCTGTCGCTGGTGATGCGGCAGTTGCTGGGCAAGGGCACGCCGCGCGGTCTGCAGGGCGCATCGGCCGATGCTTTGTTGGCCTTTTTGCGGTTCTGGATCGCGGTTTTGGCTCGTACAGGACAGGAAGGCGTACCACTGCCGTGGCTCATCTGCTGCCGCGGCCCGCACATCGAGATTCTTATTTCGCTTGCGATGTGAACCAATCACTTCTGCCACGGGCTGCTAGGCTTCCAGAGGCTGAACCAGGTACAGATCTCGTCCGGCTTGTTCCACGATCAGAGTGTCAGGGTCGGTCTCGTAATCTTCACGACGGAAAGCGTGTGGGTCCATATAGCGCAGATTCACTTGCCGGCAGGTGTCTGGATCGACCGCCGAGGCCAAGGTGATCGAATAACGCGGCACGATCGTGCCGTCGGCGAGGCGTCGCCCCGCAAAACTGACGTGCGCAAGGTGAGCGGCCACGCAAAGGTTCTGCTGCAATTCTTGCGAGTGCGACACCAGATCCCGGATCGTCTCCAGCGGGGCGTAACCGTATCGGTTGATCAACGCGCCGTGGGTTTCAGACAAAGTGGTGAGTTGCGGGGCATAGATAATCAATGCGCCGCCCTCTTCGATCACCGGGCCAAGGCGGTAGCTCGCTTTGCCGCCAACCCACAGATCCTCGAGGTGTTCGTCCAGCAGCGCAATCACCCGTTTGTATTTTCGCCCGGTGTATTTGATGTGAACGTGGCGGCTCACATCGGCCGCTTTTCGAACACCTTGCCGGAAGTCCCCACAAAAAAGCGCGTGCGTACGGAGTCGGCCACTGTCGCGCGTTACGACTGAGCTAAGCGAGATTACCCGGGAGGGCACAAAATCTGCCGCCGCTTCGAACAGATGGCGTGGGGGTGTTTCCACCCGGCCAATGACATTTTCAATGGTTGCTAACGCACCTAACCAGTGCGTGGCGTGGGTCAGTTCCGGTCCGGCCACGCCGGGAAAGAAGTATTTTGCCCCGCCAGAAAAACCTGCAACTTCATGCGGAGCAGTTGTTCCGAAGATCAGAACAGTATCGTAGAGTCCAGGGGCCAGTAGTCGGTTGACCTTCAACTCTATCGACCTGTCAATTAACCCGCCGGTAATCTCTTTCACGCGTGCAGCATTCAAAACGCCGATCGTCACCAGTTTTTCTGGATCCGCCCAGTCGTGGTCGAAGATGTGACTGAGCCCGGGCATCTGTGCTGTGCCAACGGCTCCGATCTTTGTCCGCTTGTCCCGGTCGCTCATTGGCGCATGGGTGCCTTGGGCGACGAGAGCATCAAATTTCGCAATCTTGCGATCTGCCAAGATCTGGGCCGCCAAAGGGAACAAAATATCCGTGCTATCGTCCCGCGTTTTATCTGCCACAATTGCTAAGACAGATGAGCCTGAAGAGATTGTGGAGAGGGCCTCCGAAAGAATTTCGCGCAGTTCGGCTGGAGAGAGATCGAAATTCGGGTGGCCTTTCCCGGTCATGAAAGACGCCGGCGCCAACACGATGCTCACTTTCGAACCTCCCGGTTTGAACGGCATTGTTTCATCTTTGCTCAGCGCTGAACGCGCGCCGTCCCGCCCTGCGCAAAGGCTCGGACCTGTTCTAATGTCGCCATTGTCGTGTCGCCGGGAAAAGTCGTAAGAAGCGCACCATGTGCCCATCCGAGTTTCATCGCTTGTTCGGGTGACTCCCCGACGAGAATCCCGTAGAAAAATCCGGACGCAAAACCATCGCCGCCACCGATACGGTCGTATACGTCGAGCTCACATTGCGGAGACATGCAGGTTTGACCATTGATCCATGCCACAGCGCCCCAGCCGTGACGGTTCGTAGAATGGACTTCACGTAAGGTAGTGGCAATGATCTTGATGTGAGGATACCGCTCCAGAACCCTATCAATCATTCCCAGGAAGGCGCGCGGGTCGAGTTTTGATGTCGCAGCCGCCTCGGGGCCGGTAATCCCAAGCCCTTTTTGCAGATCCTCTTCGTTGCCGACGAGAACGTCGACGTTTCTAAGAATGCGTCCAATCACCTGGCGGGCACGCTCCTGACCACCCGACAAGTTCCACAGCTTCTCCCGGAAGTTCAAATCGAAGGAGACAACAGCCCCGGAGTTCCTCGCGACCTGCATGGCCTCAATGATCAACTCAGGCGTCGTATCAGAAAGAGCCGCGAAAATCCCGCCGCTATGAAACCAGCGTACGCCGGAGCCGAAAATTGCATTCCAGTCAAAGTCGCCTGCTTTCAGTTGCGCCGCTGCCTCATTCGCCCGGTTGTAAAAGACCACGGGCGCACGCACACCGTATCCACGGTCGCTATAGACAGCAGCGATATTGGGGCCATTGACGCCATTATGCTGGAACATTTTATAGAACGGGGTCACACCCATGGCCCGAACCCTATCAGCGACAAGGTCGCCGATAGGATACCTAACCATCGCGGTAACAATACCCGTATGCAGGCCGAAACAGTCCGAAAGGTTGGCGGCCACATTGAATTCACCGCCGCTGACGTGAATCTGGCATTGGTTCGCCTTGCGGAAAGGAATGATGCCTGGGTCGAGCCGGTGAACAAGCGCGCCGAGACACAAGAAGTCTACGGTTGCCGAATCACGAATTGTAAGGCCACAGTTCATGGCGATCACTCTCGAAAGGCACATTCAGCGCCGGAGCTGCATGCAGCCAGGGGCACTTCTCTTCTCAGCCAGCTTGAACACAAGATTTGCACATTGGCTGAACCACGCCGCTAAATCTTAGGAGCAAAGTGGGTACTTCGTCAATTGCCATGCACGTGAGCCGAGATCGATGAAAAAACGCCGACACTGCCCCTTTCGCCTAAACGAGGTAATCAAAGCGGCCCATTGTGCTTGCCAGTTACAAAAACGGTCCTGTTGTTAACAAGTTAAAAT
>PLIC01000141.1 GCA_003139995.1 Candidatus Acidiflorens stordalenmirensis
CCTTCGATTGGAAAAGACTGTTATGCCTTCGGCCTTCAAGTGTTTGAGCAGGTCGCCCGTAGTAGGTGCGAGCCCGTCTGCCCCGGTATCGATGAGCACTCTGTGTTTTCCGGTCTTCACGACAAGGCAGGTATAGGGGCTGATGACCTGATTCAGAGGAAGGTCGCGATTTCGGAGGCTCTCTTGCAATTGTTCTTGCGGCACATTTGAGAAAAACCAGTCAGGTGGGTAGGAGAATGTCCCGTCATTGATCGCGATGCATTGAATCTCCCCGACACTGAAATGCTCTCTGTTCGATGCCATAGCTTTCTCCCATCATGAGCGCGTCGAAGAAGACCTCAGATCGTCAAAGACATTTCAGGCGACAATGCCTGTTGCAGGAGTACGAAAACCCGAAGCGTACTCCGCAACGGAACGCAATACAACGCCGTGTTGCCGTGCAATTGAAACGGCACCATCCACTAAATCTCCCTTCGAGTAAGCTAGCGTCAGCGCACCGAAGGTTTTCTGGAGCGGATCGGAGGATTGGTGTTGAGTTTGCAAAGCCTCCGTAGGTACGTGATCCACTTTGAATTTCTTGTTCAGTGCCTCCTCGAAGATTCGTACCGCTTCGAGTTGCGACAATGGTTCGGGGCCGCCCATCTCTAGAATTGCGTTCTTCTCCGCATATTTTCTGGTTGTGGCTGCCACGCCGAAATCCGCAACGTTCAAGGCAGATATATAGCTGACCTTCGCATTACCGGAGCCGTATATCCGGGCTGAGCCGTTCGCCGGATCAAATCCCAATGCAGGACTGAGCCACATTTCCATAAAGTACGAAGGTCTCAGAACCACTGCTTCCATTCTGCTGGCTAGCAGGCGATTTTCACATTCGCGTTTTGCCGTTTCGAGCGGGGAATCCTCGCGAATGTTGCCCGAATAGGACACATAGACGAATTTCTTTGCTCCTTGCCGTTCAGCGACCGCGATCAATGCCAGTGTTCCGTCGTGATCCACCTTTCGCAGCCCGTCGTCTGTTGCGGAAGGCATCGAGGTGGCAGTACAAACCACGGTTTCCGAATTCTTGATGGCATCGACGAGCGTTTCGGCGTGGCAAAGGTCACCTGCAATAATCTCGATCCCAGCGGACAGTAATTGCTTCGCCTTTGGATGGGCTCGACCTCCACGAACTAACGCAGCAACCTTATGGCTTTGCTCCGCGAGTTTACGGGCGATCTCTCCACCAACGAGCCCCGTTGCACCGACGACCAGAATGGACATAAGAAACCCCCGCGCAGAGAATCAGTTCACAAATCATGCCACTTGCTGAGTGGGCTTAGCAACTGCGCGGGCGCTAAGCCGAGGCAATTCCTCTGTAAATCTCACGAGTCCAGCGCGAGTCATCTTTGGCGCTACTCCCACCTCCGGGGGTCGTCTGCCGATCCCATTGACCTGTCGCCGAACCGCCCCGTACCATTCTCGGGAATGAGCACGCCCTTCCAACCCGTGGGGCACACGGTTTCCCATTACCGCATCCTCCGCAAGAGCGGCGGTGGGGGCATGGGCGTTGTGTATGAGGCGGAAGACCTGAAGCTGGGTCGCCACGTCGCCCTGAAGTTCCTACCCGCAGAACTCGCGAATGACTCGCAGGCAATTGAGAGATTTCGCCGTGAGGCGCGTGCTGCATCCTCGCTGAACCATCCGAACATTTGCACGATCCACGAGATTGATGAATTTGACGGGCAAGCCTTCATCGCAATGGAATTGTTGGAGGGGCAAACGCTCCGGCAGTCGATCAGTGGTAAGCCGCTGGAGACCGAAACGGTGCTTGATCTCGGCATCCAGATCGCTGATGCACTGGATGCGGCTCATTCCAAGGGCATCATCCATCGAGATATCAAGCCCGCAAATGTCTTCGTGACAACTCGCGGGCAAGCGAAGGTTCTCGATTTTGGTTTGGCGAAGGTCTCTGCACGAACGGTCGCAGGCGGAGAAGCAACTGCTGCAACTATTGACCTAGAGGAGCAACTCACGAGCCCCGGAACGACACTCGGCACCGTAGCGTACATGTCACCCGAACAGGTTAAGGGAAAGGACTTAGATGCCCGTACCGACCTGTTCTCTTTCGGAGCAGTGCTGTATGAGATGTGCACCGGAAGGCTGCCGTTCCGGGGCGACACCTCAGCCCTCATCTTCAACGCCATTCTGGAACGTGCACCAGTGCCGCCCACGCGAATCAATCCTGACATACCGCAGCAGTTGCAAGAGACCATCCAGAAGGCGCTGGAGAAAGACCGAGATGTCCGCTGCCAGTCCGCCGCAGAGCTTAGGGCCGACCTGAAACGCATAAAAAGGACAATCGAGTCAGGTCACACAACCACATTCAGAGAAGCGACTTCGGCATCTCATGCTGAAGGCAGAGTGACCTCGGTCGCAGTGTTGCCCTTCGAAAACGTAGGAAGCCAAGAAGCACTTGAATACCTCAGCGATGGAATCACTGAGACCCTCATCTCCAGTCTCTCTCGCAAGCCCGGTCTTAAAGTCATGGCACGAAGCACCGTGTTCCATTACAAAGGCGAAGGCCTTGATGTAGCCAGCATCGGCAAGCAGCTAGGAGTGCAGGCTGTCGTTACGGGCAGGATGTTACAGCACGGGGATGCCATCCGGATCGGTGTTGAACTGGTGGATGTTGCCAACGGCTGGCAGCTATGGGGCGAACAGTACAGGCGCGGTGTCGATGACATTTTGTTGATCGAAGAAGAGATCGCAAAAGAGATTGTCGCCCACCTTCAGCGTCAATTGAGCAGCGACAAACCCGAATCAGTTCGTAAATCACAAACCACAGATGTCGAGGCGTACCACCTGTACCTCAAGGGCCGTCACTATTGGAATAAGAGAACGGAATCGGCTCTACGACAAGCCATCTCCTATTTCAACCAAGCTATTGAAATTGACCCCACCTACGCTCTTGCACACGCCGGGCTCGCGGATTGCTATGTGCCGCTCGGTTACTGGACATTTCTTGCTCCGCAGGATGCCTTCCCCAAGGCCAAAGCCGCTGCTGCAAAGGCCCTCCAGCTAGATCCGACAGTAGCCGAGGCCCACACAGTTCTGGGCGGCGTGAACCTGTGCTTTGAATGGAGATGGCAGCAATCCGAGACTGATCTGAAACGGGCGATTGAACTGGATTCCAACTATCCGAGGGCACACCAGAATTACTCCGAACTGCTAACTGTGATTGGTGAGTTCGATATGGCAGCAAAAGAGGCTAGATGTGCCATCGATCTTGATCCCCTTTCGCCCGCTGCTCATTTCGTTGCGGCCTTGGCGATGTATTGTGCCCGACAGTACGCTCAGGCGCTCAACCTGTGCGAAAAAGCACTTGAGATCGATGCCAACTTCTTTCCCGCGCATCTGGTTGCCGGATTGGTTCACGAACGACAAGAGCGATTTGCCAATGCCATTGATAGCTTGCAGAAGGCGTCAGATGCTTCTGGCGGAAGTCTGTTAGTTCGGGCCACGCTTAGTGGCACGTTCGCTCTGGCTGGAAAACGGGAGGAAGCACGCGGACTGCTTTGCGAACTGGAAAGAATTGCAGCCGACAAGTATGTGTCGCCTGTTCCAATTGCGGTGACTCTCGCTGCGCTCGGAGACTACGAAGCTGCGTTCGCCCACTTGGAAGAAGGCGTGCGACTCCGCTGCCCACGAGCGATATGGGGCAAGGTTGATCCTCGGTACGACCTGTTTCGTTCTGAGCCCCGCTACGCCGACCTGCTGCGCCGGGTCGGTCTGCCGCAATGATCGGTGGTCAGCAAGGTATACTGGTTGACCAATTTCGACGAGCCGAAAACAGCGGGCGAAACGGGGAGAAAAGACTGCAAAAACGGGGGACGCCGCAGACACCCTTTCGGACCACCTGATTGGCGAGGGCTTGGAAAAGTCTGAAATCACGGGATTTGGGTTCCCAACCACATTTACAGCGCCATCGAAGGCTCGTAGGCTGCGCTCGCGGCAAAGTCCACTGGGAGTCCCCAGCCTCGCTCACGAGCGGGTCAACAAGTATAATCGAGATGTTACGCCAGTTTGCCCCTGTCGAACCGCGCCAAAATTGACCGAGGCGGTTAGAATCAACTATGGCCAGTCCATTGAATACGACGGACCCTGCAGGACGAAAGCCACCCTCGTTCGGAATTGGACAGTTCTTGTTTATAGTCTTCTTGGCAGTCATCTTTTTTCTGCTTGGCCAGACCATGTTGCGTCACCGCTTTTTTCAAGGCGAACGATCCCACCGGAACGGCTCCATCGGACAATAGCAGGCACGACCGGGTCAATGCGTGTAATCGGGATGTTTCAACAACAACCGCGTAACTCTTGCCGTCATTCAAGATGTAAAATCCGCCATGAGCCTTAAACGTGAATGAGATGAAATCAAAGTTGGGGAAACTACGGCTGTTTCAGGTAGCACACATAATGGCAGTACCGTTCTTCGGATGGATAGGCGAGAGTATCCGTGGTCACGGCAGCAGCGCTTGGACATTGTGGCATTGGTTGATGGCGGGCCTAGCTCTCTATGCAGCGTTGGGCGGATTTTTTTTCCGCCGGACTCTGATGCGTCGCTCCGAGGACACCCTTGCGAAGGACGCTACTGATCCGAAGGCCCTAAAACAGTGGGAAACGAGTCAAATCATCGGGATGTCAATGGCCGAAGGTGTCGTCGTAATGGGGTTTGTAGTGCGCGTGGTTCTTGGGGGGACCCTTTGGCAAGCCTCGCTGTTTTATGCGGTTGGCTTACTTCTGCTACTGCTCTGGACGCCTCGGTTGCCGACCAAACCTGCATCGAATTGAACGCCGCCAACCGTTCCTTTTGTTCTCAACTGTCGTAAGCAGGCGTCTCTGACAAAGTC
>PLIC01000079.1 GCA_003139995.1 Candidatus Acidiflorens stordalenmirensis
CCCAGTGTGCCGGGTTCAGGAACGGCCAAGCTCGTCTTGCCGAGATTGATGTCGCCCGTCTGATCCCTGAACCATTGATTCTGGTGCAGAAAAATAGTCTGCGTCGTGAATCCCTCCACCATCCGGCCGGTATAGAGCTCTCCGTAGATCTCGCCCGAGAGCGTAAAGGTATAGGCGAACGGGGCGGTGTGATTAACCAACGTCCAAGTGATAGGCCCGACAAAAGCGCCGCTAAAAATGGTCCCCCCGGGTTGGCCGTAGTCGCCTGCGCCGGTCACGACAAAGCTGGAGCCCACGCTGGAAAAGGTTCCGCTGGCCCAGAGATTGGTGCCGTTGAAAACGCCGGTCTTAAAGGAAACATGGCCCAGAGCGTGTCCGGCAGGCGCCGTGAACCCGTTGAAACTGTGCAGCAAGGACTGGCTGGATAAGATTCCATTGGTGGTGAGGTTGACCGAACCAAACACATTCGTTAGATCAATCCCGTTTGCCCAAGCTGCCGATGGCAGCAGCAGAGCCAACAGCCCAAATACTACTGCAATTCGCCTCATTGTTCCCTCCACAGAATTCAAGCGACCCTTTCAGGCAACCCTTTGGAGGGAGGGCCGCCGGGATCGCGAAGGTTGAATTGCTAATGTCGCACGCTTCAATAGAGCAGAGTGCAAGTGACTCCAAAAGCAAGCGGTCGGGGGGAGGTCGACAGCTAGCAGTCTAATTCCCTTGCCCGGAGAAAGCTGTGAGCCTCGTCACCGTGTTTCGTGACGAAAAAAACGCAGTTGCCAGCCGTCCTCTCGCGGCCAGTATGGGTTTTGCGGCACTGAACTGCGCTCGGTTGAACGGCCGAATGAGAGCGCGGCTCGGTGTCACGAAACCCTCATCTTCGGCTGGAAAGTGTAGCACACTCTTTGATCGATGGCGAACTCAGATTCCTGCCGATCACCCAAAAGAAAAGCGGCCTTTCCGGCCGCCCTTCTTTTCCCGAATTTTAGTTGTGGCCTAGACGCCTTTGACGTTCTCCGCCTGCCAGCCCTTGGGGCCTTTTACGACGTCGAACTGAACCTGTTGACCTTCCTGCAGGCTGCGAAAGCCGTTTGCCTGGATGGCGGAGAAGTGAACGAAAACGTCCTCGCCACTCTGGCGGCTGATGAAACCATAGCCCTTGGCATCGTTAAACCACTTTACTGTTCCTGTTTCCATGATGTTGCTGTGTTCCTTTTGGGTTGAAGTATGCGCTGGAACTCGCATAGTGCAGGCAGGTCACGCTGTAGAGCGGGGTACTGCTCACGACCGCAAAGATCAAACGCACCTAAATTGTACATATTCGGGAATAAATGGCCAGAAGATTCTGCGCTTACGGAAGTCATTCGGCCTGACTTGGTCAGGTAACCATTTCCCTGATACCCCCGCGAAAGTTGCCGGCTTAAGCCCTCCATCGTTTCGTATCAAGCTGAAAAATAAGGCCCATCGCCCTTTGGTCAGGATCTTGACTTGCGCTACAGTCGAAATGGAAAAAAGTTAACAGTTTTGTCTATCCACTTTTTAGTGACCGCGTAAGTTATCCCCTTCCCGAGCATTCCCAAAAAGATTCCCGAACAAATCGGCGAACCATGCGATCTTGATATGTGAGGGTCGGCGAGTGGCAACCGGACAGGCGATCGGAGAAGCGAGCGACGTGCCGGCAGACGCAGCGACAGGCGTAGCTATAAACGACAGCGACCTCGAATTCGCCGTCCGGGAGCACGCCAGGCTTGTGTATCGGGTCGCGTATTCGGTTCTGCGGAATCACCACGACGCGGAGGATGCCACGCAAGAAACATTCGTGCGCGTGCTGCGTTATCGCCGAAAGTTGGCGGGAGTACGCAATCCTCGCACCTGGCTGGCTCGTATCGGGCTGCGAGTCGCCTTGGAACGGAAACGTAAAGCGGGCAAAGTCCGCTTTGAGGATCTGGACGGCGCGGCCCCGCAAGTCCGTTCCCAGGCGCGCCCTGCCGACGAATCGCTGCTCGAAACGGAGATGAGCGGGCACGTGGAAAAGCTGATCGCGGCCTTACCCGCCAAACTGCGCCATCCGCTGAGACTTTCCGCGTTGGAAGAAATGTCGCCTGCCGATGTCGCCGAGGTGCTTGGCATCAACGAGGCGGCGGTGCGGTCGCGGCTGTTCCGCGCCAGACAGATCCTGCGCGAAAAACTCTCGAGCGTTCTGGAAGGAAGATATGGAACCTAAAAAGCGGGAACGACTCATCGACGATCTGCTCGACAGCGCCCTCAAGCAGTATGGCGCAGCCGAGCCGCGGGCCGGGCTGGAAGACCGGGTTCTGGCCGCAATGCAAGCCGAAGGCAGGCGTGTCGAGTCACGAACTTGGAGCTGGTGGCCAGCCGCCATCGCATGTGCCCTGCTGCTGTTGAGCATCTCCGCCGCGCTTCTCGTGCGGAACCATCATCGGGATACATCGGCTGCCAAGAGCCACGCCCCCGCAGCTTCCGCAGCGCGTCCAAGTCCGGAGCAAGCTCGAGGGAACGTTCCAGAGAAAGAATCAGGCAAAGTCACGGCGAAAGCCAATCCGCGCGGGTTGAGGGACGGGCATCCGCGCCAGTCCGGCGTACACGGCCCTTCGCAACCACCCCACCTGGAACAGTTCCCATCGCCGCGGCCTTTGAGCGAACAGGAAATACTGCTGGCTCGACTGGTTGAGCAGTTTCCGCGCGAGGCCGCGATGATCGCCAGGGCGCAGACCAGACTGTTGGCGCAGGAAGAAGAAGAGGAAAAGATCGAGCGGCAAACGCCTTCAGAGAAAGAAGTCCCACAGAATTTGCAGGAGCAGAATCCATAAGGAGAACAAAATGAACCGACAGATCGTTGCAAGGCTTGGCAAATTGTTTTTGATCTCAGTTTTCTGCTGGAGTGCGCCACTCAGCGTCGCGCAGGAGATAAAGCCTTACCGCCTCGACTTTTCCCTGAACGAGATGGAAGATGGCAAAAAGATCAACAGCCGGCAGTACTCCATGTATTTGAATGCAGCGGATCCGCACGGCCACTTCAACCGCGTGACGGAGGACCCAAGCGCCAAGGAAATCAAAATTGGCGAACGGGTTGCAGTCGAAACAGGCCAAGGACAGTTCCAATATCTTGAGGTCGCAACGCGGATCAAGGCCGGGATAATGGAGCAGGAGAATGGGTTGCTGCTGGACGTAACTAGCGATATCAGTAGAATCGCAGATCCCGAAAAGGCCAGCCCCCCTGGCAGCATGCCGATGCTCCGCCAGATGAACATTAATGCCAGCACGGTAGCCGGTTTGGGCAAGCCGACCGTGATTGGCAGCGTGGACGATCCTGGTTCCAAGCGTCAGTATCAGATCGAGGTCACGGCCACCAAACTCAAATGACTTGCTGAGCTGCATTATTCATGAAGCCTGCTTTGAAAGGGCGCGGCTTCAGCCGCGCCCCTTCAAATCCGTACCAATGCATATAAATAATCCGGGCTACAACGCCGCGCCCTGTTCCCGCCGTCGCGCTTGGATCTCGATATACACGTTGATCAGCGAAACCGCCGCCGGCGTCACGCCGGGAATGCGCGAAGCCTGGCCCAGCGTCTGCGGGACGACTTTCCCGAGCTTCTCCTGCATTTCGCGCGACAACCCGCTGACTGCCCGGTAATCGAACCAATCCGGAATGCGGCGCTGCTCGGCCTTTTTCAGCCGTTCGATGGCGCGCTGCTGCTGGTCGAGGTATCCGGCATACTTAATTTCAGTTTCGACGGACTTAAGCTCGTTCCGGATTTCAGACGAAAGATGAACCGGAGCGGAATCAACCGCAGAGAATGCCGAGTTCGCCGAGAAGTCTCTTTCAAAAAACCGCGGCACGAGATCCTTGAGAACCGGCGCTAGTTGCTCGATGGCAATCTCGGGCCGCTTTAGCAGTTGCGCCAAAGGCAGGCCGAGGGCGGCAGAGAGGTCGTGTGGGGACGGGCGCCCTCGCCCGTCCAAGTCGAGCGCAGCTCGACCGGTTTCGCTGGCAGCGGAATAGTCTCGCTCAATCCGCCCCACCATCGCCGCCGTCACTTTCGTCCTCTCCAGCGTCTGCTTCACTTCCTCCAGCCGCCGCTGCTTCGCCTCGAACTCCGACCATGCTTCATCCGAGATCAGCCCCACGCGCCGCCCATGCGGAGTAAGCCGCCGGTCGGCGTTGTCGATGCGCAGATGCAACCGGAACTCCGCGCGCGAAGTGAACATCCTATAAGGCTCGTTGGTGCCTTTCGAAATCAAATCGTCGATAAGAATGGCCGTGTACGCTTCCGTGCGGTCGAGCACCAGCGGAGATTCTTTCTTCACCTTCAGCGCTGCGTTGATTCCGGCCATAATTCCCTGGCACGCCGCTTCTTCGTACCCCGATGTCCCATTGATCTGCCCGGCGAGAAACAGCCCAGCAATCTTTTTCGTTTCCAGGGTGCGCTTGAGTTCCGTGGGATCGATCGAGTCGTACTCAATCGCGTAGCCGGGCCGCATCATCTCCGCGTTTTCGAGCCCAGGAATCGACTTGAGGATCGCCAGTTGCACATCGATTGGCAGTGACGTGCTCATGCCGTTGACGTAAATCTCGTGCGTGTTCAGACCCTCGGGTTCCAAGAAAAGCTGGTGCGTCAGTTTGTCGGGAAACTTGACGATCTTGTCTTCAATCGACGGACAATACCGCGGTCCCGTCGATTGAATCTGCCCGCTGTACATCGGCGAGCGGTGCACATTTTCGCGAATGATGCGATGCGTCTCTTCGGTGGTAAACGCGATGTAGCAAGGCACCTGCGAGTCGTGATGTAAAACGCGCCGGGTGCGAAAGCTGAACGGAGTGGGATCCAAATCGCCCGGCTGCCGCTCAAAGCGCGCCCAGTCAATGCTGCGCCCGTCGAGACGCGGAGGCGTTCCAGTTTTGAGGCGGCATCCGCGCAGGCCAAGCTTTTTGAGCGCTTCGCCCAGTAGAACCGCTGCCGGCTCTCCGGAGCGTCCCGCCGGATACTGCTGCTCGCCGCAGTGAATCAGCCCGTTGAGAAAAGTCCCAGTCGTGATGATGAACGCATCGGCCGAGACGCGGCGGCCGTCGCGCAGCAGGATGCCGCGGATAATGCGGTCGCCATTCGCCGGTCGTTCGGTAGCCGCAGCGTCGTTCGCTGTTCGCTGTTCGCTGTTAGCAACTCCAGATTCCTCGATCCGCCCGGTATGATAAATCTCATCGGAACAAGCGAACGACGAACAGCGAACAGCGAGCGACTCCACCACCACATCCACGACTTCCGCCTGCTTGATCTTCAGGTTCGCCTGCGACTCCAGCACTTCACGCATCTTCAGCCGGTAGGCCTGTTTGTCGCACTGCGCCCGCGGCGACCAGACGGCGGGCCCGCGCGAAGTATTGAGCAGGCGAAATTGGATTCCGACCGCGTCCGTGATTTCGCCCATGATGCCGCCCAACGCATCCACTTCCCGCACCAAATGCCCCTTGGCGATGCCGCCGATGGCGGGATTACAAGACATCTGCGCGATCAAATCGACGTTTAACGTATAAAGAGCGGTCTTCAGCCCCATGCGAGCGGCAGCCATAGCGGCTTCGCATCCGGCATGGCCAGCCCCCACCACCACCACCTCGAAATGTTCGTCAAACGGCCGCATGTGCGCTTGTTTAAAACCCACAGCTTGCTTAAACCCACGGGAAGAGCGTGAATACTGTGAGGTTGATTGTAACAACGTTCGCCGCTTCGACAGCGAGCGGGGGGCCTGGGCGCTGGTTTCTAACGCCGCGTCTTGTGATCCGCCGGTCCCGACCGTATAGTGAAGCGTACGGGGAAAAGGTCTCGATGTAATCATGGAAACGAAGAAAATGGAAATGAAGGCATTTTTGTCTCTGCTCGGAGAACGCATTCATCCATACGACTTGCTCTGTCATCCCTTTTACAAAGCCTGGTCGGCGGGCGAGCTGACCCGCGACGATCTGCGCGAATACGCCGAGGATTATTACCCTCACGTGGAGGCGTTCCCGGGCTATCTGGCTCAGTTTGGCGTCCGGCTGGAAGAAGGCGAGCTGCGCCGCGCCGTCCTTGCCAACATGACCGATGAGAAGGGCGGCGAAGATTCCTTCGGCGAGCCGGAACGTTCGCATGCCGAACTGTGGCTCGATTTTGTGGAAGGCGTGGGCGGAAACCGCGTTCCGAAACGGCGGCCGGTGGGGGAAGTTCGCAAGCTCATTTCCTGGTTCCATCGGGTCGCGAGCGAAGGCACTCCGGAAGAAGCGCTGGCGGCCTTCTATGCCTACGAATCGCAGGTGCCGCGCCTGGCGCAAGAGAAAGATCGCGTCCTGCGCGAACTCTACGGCGCCGGTGCGAAGACCCGCGGCTATTTCACTTGGCACGCCACCGCCGGCGTGGGCCACGCACAGGTGTGGCGCGCACAGCTGGAAAAGCGAGTCAAGGCCAATCCGAAGGCTGCCGAAAGAGCGTTGGCTGCCGCCGAGAGCGCGGCCAAAGCTTTATGGGCCGTGCTGGACGGCTTTGAGGCGCGGCGCTTGGATCGGACGGCGGCGTAGTTTCCGCAATTCCATGGCTCGACGCATCCCCATTGGCGCGCGGGGCGAGGCGGAGGAAACCGTCGAGTTGAAGCACACGCTCTCCGCGCATCATCCGGAGTTGCCGCCCGTGTATTCGACTCCCGACATGATTCGACTGATGGAAACGGCCTGCTTCCATGCGCTGCAACCGTACTGCGATGAGGGAGAAATCACGGTGGGTATTTCGATCCACATCGAACACCGCGCGGCCAGCGGAATCGGCGTGCGTATTCAAGCCGAAGCTGAACTGGAATCGTTTGACGGCCGCTTCTATATCATGCGCGTCCGGGCCCACGACGGCACGCAGGAAATCGGATGCGGTACGGTGGGGCGCGCCGTGGTGCACGTACCCAGTTTCATCAAGCGTATGCGCGAGAAAGCTCGCGGCGGCTGACCCTGCTAGCTCGTCGACTGTCATAAAATCGGAAGGAAGCGATTTGCAATGCTTCGCGAGCAGGTCATGCTATCGAACGCAACCGGCAACCGGAGCCGCGCCGTGGTCCTGCTGAGCGGCGGCATGGATTCTTGCGTCTGCGCGGCCCTCGCCGCGCGCGACCACCAGGCCGCTGCCGTCCACGTCAGCTACGGGCAGCGCACCGAAGAGCGCGAGCGGCGCTCCTTCGAAAGCATCTGCGACCGGCTCGAAATTCGCGACCGGCTGCTGGTGCGCAATGAGGCGCTGCGCGCCATCGGCGGATCCGCCCTCACCGATCCGAGCATTGCCGTTCCCGAAGCGCGCGCCATCGGCGTCGGCGTGCCCGTCACCTATGTCCCTTTCCGCAACGCGCATTTTCTGGCCGTCGCCGTCAGTTGGGCCGAAGTGCTGGGAGCCGAAAAAGTTTACATCGGAGCGGTTGAGCCGGACAGTTCCGGCTATCCCGATTGCCGGCCGGAGTATTACCGGGCGTTCAATGAAGTTGTGAAAGCGGGCACAAAAGAAGGGACAATCCAGGTAGTGACACCGCTGATTGCGATGCATAAACACGGGATTGTGACGCTTGGCCTTGAACTGAGTGCCCCGTTCGATTTAACGTGGTCATGCTATCAGCGCGAAGATCGCGCCTGCGGTGTCTGCGATAGCTGTGTGCTCCGCCGGCGCGCGTTTCGCGAAGCGGGCGCGGAAGATCCTATTCCGTACGCGGAAGCCGTCGCCGATTGAGCTAGAACTGGTTTCATAACGGTCTTAAATTCAGATGCAATGCCGGGAGGCTAAATTATGAGGAAATATTTCATCCTTTCCCTGCTGCTCTCGCTCGCCGTGGGGCTGTGCGCTCCGCTCGCGTTCGCGCAATCTACGGGCAGCGTGAAGGGAACTTGCAAAGACATCGAAGGGAAACCGATCACCCAGGCCGAAGTGGAGTGGTACGGAACCGAAACCGGCCACAGGTACACCCTCAAAACCAACAACAAAGGCGAGTATTTCTCGCTCGGTATCGCCCCTGGCAAGTACAACGTCAAGCTCAGCAAGGACGGCAAGGAAATCTATCACTTCGTCGGTGTCATGGTGAGCCTGGACGAAGCGGACCTGGACTTCGACCTGAAGAAAGAACAGATGAGCCAAGCCCAGGCCAAAGGATTGCCCCCTGAACAAGCCAAGGCGAGGGCGGAGGAAATCGCTAAAGCTGAGAAGGATAAGAAAACGGTCGGCGCGCTCAACGAAAAACTCAGTGCCGCCAAGACGGCCTCCGATGCCGGTGACTTCGAGACCGCAATCGCTGCCCTGAATGAAGCCATGCAGATTGACAACACTCGCGATCTGATCTGGTTCAAACTCGGCGACGCCTACCTCAAGTCGGCGCCCAAGCAGACCGATCCCGCCGAAAAACAGAAGCGCTACGAAATGGCTGCAACCAATTACGAGAAGGCAATTGAGCTGCGCAACGCCTCGGAGGCGGCACAGAAAGAGACCGACAATAATCTGAAAATGGCCGCCTACTATAACAACCTTGCCGAAGTTTATTCGAAGTCCAACAAGGTCGATGATGCCGTGGCCAACTATAACAAGGCGGTCCAACTGGATCCGGCGCACGCGGCCATGTACTTGTTCAACGAGGGCGCTGTTCTGACCAATGCGGGCAAAGTGGATGATGCCATTGCGGCATTCGACAAAGTGATTGCCGCCGATCCGACCAGGGCCGCAGCTTACTATTGGAAGGGCGTGAACTTGATCGGCAAGGAAGTTATCGGGAAGGACGGCAAGACGGTCGCGCCCGAAGGCACAGCCGAGGCCTTTCAGAAGTATCTTCAGCTGGAACCCAATGGCACGTTCGCTGATGCGGCCAAGGGGATGCTGGCCAGCATCGGTGCGCCCATCGAAACCGGCTTCGAAAATAAGAAGAAACCGGTGAAGAAATAGAGTAAACCCAGTAGTCAGTACCCAGTACCTAGTGCCGAAGGGTCACTTGTCCGGCATGGTGAAGCATCGGGTAATGGCTACTGGGTACTGTCTTCGGTTACCGAGGTCGTTGACCTACTTGTCCTTCGCTCTTCCGCGCATCCGCGTTACATTCATTACATAGGTTCTTCAGCAACGTTTCTCCCCCGTGGTGTCAATGCGGATAACTGGGAGTTTATGGAATGGCTGCTCCGGGGAATTCCCCGATTGCAATTGCCTTCGAGGGCATCAGCGCAACGGGCTCGATCCCGACGCCGGTTCTTCTCGCCGGCATGTTGCGCGCGTCCGACAAGGTCAGCGATCTGATTTTTTCGCCGGGGCGTCCGCCCCAGGTCGAGATTCACGGACAACTCACGGCGGTCGAAATCCCCGGGAGCGGCACACTTTCGGCGGATGACACGCGGCGCATCGCGGCCGATCTGATCGGCGCCAATAAGCAGGCCATTAATACGCTTCGCGAGCAGGGTTCCTGCGACGTTTCCTATGGATTGCCGGGAATGGCGCGGTTCCGCGTCAACGTCTTTATCCAGCGCGGAAGTTGCGCGATTGTTATGCGCGTCATCCCAACTGTCATTCCGACTCTTAGTTCGCTTCATCTGCCGGCGCAATTGGAAGAGGCTGCGAAGGTCCGCAACGGGATCGTCCTGGTGACGGGCGGAACTGGATCGGGCAAGTCTTCGACGCTGGCCGCTCTCATCGACCTCATCAACAGCCAATTTTGCTATCACGTTCTGACCATCGAGGACCCCATCGAATTTCTTCACAAACACAAAAAGTCCACCGTGCACCAGCGCGAGTTGCACAGCGATGCGCCGAATTTCATAATGGCGCTGCGGGCGGCGCTGCGCCAGGCGCCGCGCGTGATTATGGTCGGCGAAATCCGCGACCGGGAAACGCTCGATATCCTTCTCGAAGCCGCCGAAAACGGCCACCTCGTACTTTCCAGCATGAACACCGTCGATACCTCGAAGACGGTGGAGCGCATCGTCGGCGCGTTCCCTGCAGCCGAACAGCAATCGGTGCGAGAACGTCTCGCCAAGACTTTCCGCTACATCGTTGCCCAGAGGCTGATTCCGCGCAACGATGGCGGTGACCGCATCGCCGTAGTCGAGATTTTGAAATCCAACTCGCGCACTCGCGATTGCGTCGAACAAGGCGAGCGGCCAGGCCGCACCCTGCTCGACGCGATCAAGGCCAGCGAAAACGAAGGCATGCAGCACTTCGATTGCGAGATCGCGAAACTTGTGCGCTCCGGCCTGGTGGATCTGGAAACCGGCCTTTGCTTCGCCAGCAATGCGACCGTGTTGGGGCAGGAACTGGCGCGGTAAGGCCGTTGCCAGTACTCAGTACACACTTCTCAGTTCCCAGTGCTCCGCAACGCCGCACGAATTCCCTGTGGACAAGCGCCGCCTGCTAGCGCCGGGACAACTCCGCGCCATACCGTCGTGGTCTGTGGCGCCGGGGCCCCTGCTAGAATCGAGCTATCTTCTATGGAAGCATCTCGCATCCGCAATTTTGCGATTATCGCGCATATCGATCACGGGAAATCCACGCTGGCCGACCGGCTGCTGGAGCTGACCGGTTCGCTAGCCATGCGCGAAATGCAGGAGCAGGTCCTCGACTCGATGGACCTGGAGCGGGAGCGCGGCATTACGATCAAGGCCCACGCCGTCCGTATGTTATACCCCGCGCAGGACGGACAGATTTATCAGCTCAACCTGATCGATACGCCGGGCCACGTGGATTTTTCTTACGAGGTCTCGCGCTCGCTCGCCGCCTGCGAAGGCGCGCTGCTGGTGGTGGACGCATCGCAGGGCGTCGAAGCGCAGACGCTGGCGAACTCGTATCTCGCAATCAATCACGGCCTCGAAATTATCCCGGTGATCAACAAGATCGACTTGCAGAGCGCCGACATCCCGCGCACCAAGGAGATGATCGAGAGCGCGGTAGGCCTCGATGCGTCCGATGCGTTGCTGATCAGCGCGAAAACTGGCCAGGGTGTGCCCGATGTTCTCGAGGCGATCGTGAAGCGGATTCCGCCGCCAAAAGGCGCGCCGGAGCGGCATTTGCAGGCGTTGCTATTCGATTCGTGGTTCGATCCGTATCGCGGCGTGGTGGTGCTGGCGCGTGTCTTCGAGGGCAGGTTGCGCAAGGGGCAGAAGATCCGGCTGTGGTCGAACGGGCGGGTTTTTCAGGTGGAAACGCTGGGCACACTCACGCCCAAGCCGGTGGAGGTCGACGAACTGGTGGCGGGCGAAGTTGGATTCCTGATGGCGAATATCAAGAACGTCGCGGATACGAAGATCGGCGACACTATCACTGACGACGACCGCCCTTCGCTGCAAGCATTGCCGGGATTTGAGGAAATCAAGCCCATGGTTTTCGCGGGACTGTACACGGTGGACGCGCACGAACACACGGCACTGCGCGAGGCGCTGGAAAAATTGAAGCTGAACGATTCGTCGTTTTTCTTCGAGCCGGAAAGTTCGGTGGCGCTGGGATTCGGCTTCCGCTGCGGCTTNNTGCACATGGAGATCATCCAGGAACGGCTGGAGCGCGAATACAATCTCGACCTGATCACGACCGCGCCGGGCGTGCGCTACAAGATCACGAAGACGGACGGCGAGGTGATCGAGGTGGATAATCCTTCGCGCTGGCCCGATACCAGCGAGATCGCAAAGGTGGAAGAGCCGGTGATCCTCGCGGTGATTTTGACCAACGAGGAATACGTGGGCGGCATCCTGAAGCTGGTCGAGGAAAAGCGCGGGAAGCAGAAGAGTTTTGAATATGTCAGCTCGTCGCGCGTGATGCTGCAGTACGAGCTGCCGCTGAATGAAATCGTGCTCGATTTTTACGACCGGCTGAAATCGGTGTCGCGCGGATACGCTTCGCTCGATTATCATCTATCGGGCAACTGGGTGTCGCCGATGGCCAAACTCGACATCATGGTGGCGGGCGAGCCGGTCGATGCGTTGTCGACCATCATCCATCGCGACTCCGCTTGCGACCGCGGACGGGCGCTGGCGGCGAAGATGAAAGAGCTGATCCCGCGGCAGATGTTTGAGGTCGCGATTCAGGCGGCGATTGGAGCCAAGATCATTGCCCGCGAAACCGTGCCCGCAATGCGCAAGAACGTGATCGCCAAGTGCTACGGCGGCGACATCAGCCGCAAACGTAAGCTCCTCGAAAAACAAAAAGAAGGCAAAAAACGCATGAAACGCATCGGCCGCGTGGACATTCCACAGGAAGCGTTCCTGGCGCTGCTGAAGGTGGGCGAGGACAGCGGGTAACGCCGAGGGACTGGAACTCATTGGTGCTCATCACGCACAAAGACCACTGGTGGGAGGTTGTATGTCACAAATCAAGATGATCGTCGCATTACTCGTGGGCTGCATAACAGTTGGGCTTGCACAAAATAGCCCTGACACTCAATCACAACTTCAACCCCCTCGGCCGTCAAAGATCCGCGTTTCTGGCGGAGAGATGGTTGGAATGGTCGAACGCAAAACGATGCCAGAATACCCTGAAGAGGCCATGACGAAGGGAATTCAAGGCGACGTAATTTTCAAGATCGCCGTCGACGAAAGCGGCAAGATCGTACTGAGTGTGCCTGTCGAAGGCGACCCTTTGCTTGTAGCTGCCAGTGTGGATGCGCTTCGAGACTTCCACTTCCGCCCCTACCTTCTCGGGAATTCCGACTTTGTAGTG
>PLIC01000021.1:0-375 GCA_003139995.1 Candidatus Acidiflorens stordalenmirensis
GTGTCGCGGGCTTCGAGTTCGAACTCTTCGATGTGGACCGAGGTGTAGTAATCCTCTTTCACCATCTTTTCCGAAACCAGGATCGCGTCTTCGAAGTTGTAGCCGCGCCACGGCATGAACGCGACCAGCACGTTGCGTCCCAGCGCCAGCTCGCCAAAGTCGGTGCACGGGCCGTCCGCAATCACTTGCCCTTTCACCACCCGCTGGCCTCTCTTCACGATCGGCTTCTGGTTGATGCAGGTNNAACTTGGTGAGCTGGTAAATGTCGCTGCCCACTTCGCGCGAAAGCTGCATCGGATGATGCTCGCCCTCGACCCGAACGATGATGCGTTCGGAATCGACCGAATCGATGATTCCGTTGCGGCGCGCCAGCAC
>PLIC01000021.1:398-1133 GCA_003139995.1 Candidatus Acidiflorens stordalenmirensis
GCGTCGTCGTGCTCCAGGAACGGCACCAGCGATGCGGCCACCGAAACCAGCTGCTTCGGGCTGACGTCCACATAGTCCACTTCGTCGCGGTTCACTAGCACGAAGTTACCCGCCCGGCGCGCGTTGACCAGCTCGCCGGCGATGCGGCCCTTTTCGTCCAGCTCGATGTTGGCCTGCGCAATGGTGTGCCGGTCTTCTTCCCACGCGGAGAGATAGAAGGAAAACGGCTCGACCTCGACCGGCTTCTTGCGCCGCTCTTTCAGGTCCGCATTGACCTTTTCCATCTCGCTCTTCTCGGCATAGTCGCCGACTTTATAACTGCCGTCGCCGGAATTGACGACGATGACGTAGTCCACCACGCGCGCGTTCTTCACCTTGCGGTAGGGAGACTCGATGAAACCGTAGTCGTTGATGCGCGCAAAGCAGCTCAACGACGAGATCAGTCCNNATGTTCGGACCTTCCGGCGTTTCAATCGGGCAGATGCGTCCGTAGTGCGTCGGGTGGACGTCGCGTACTTCAAATCCGGCGCGTTCGCGCGACAACCCGCCCGGCCCAAGGGCCGACAGACGCCGCTTGTGCGTGATTTCCGACAGCGGATTCGTCTGGTCCATGAACTGCGACAGTTGCGACGATCCGAAGAACTCGCGAATCGCGGCCATCACCGGCTTGGCGTTGACCAGGTCGTGCGGCATGGCCGTCGACATTTCCTGGTACACGCTCATCTTTTCCTTGAT
>PLIC01000021.1:1160-2120 GCA_003139995.1 Candidatus Acidiflorens stordalenmirensis
AGCTTGAGCAGGTACTTGATGGTTGCGTAAAAATCCGTGGGATCGAGCGTGCGCTGTTCCAGGCTCGTCGCTTCCTGGTTTTCGAACAGCTTGATGTTGAACTTCAACCGGCCCACGCGCGAGAAGTCGTACTTGCGCGGATCGAANNGCCGTGTCCAGCGTCGGCGGATCGCCGGGACGCAGCTTGCGATAAATCTCAATCAGCGCTTCCGACGGACTGGCGATCGAGTCGCGGCGCAGAGTCTGGCTGATCACCGTGCCCACGTCGTCGCGCTCCGGGAAGAACACGCTCATCTCGATCACGCCCGATTCCAGAATCTTGGCCAGCTTGTCGGCCGTGATTTCCGAGTTGGCCTCGAGCAGCACTTCACCGGTCGTGGTGTCCACAATGTCGATGGCCGCCCACGCGCCTTCGAGATCCGTCGTGTCTACTTCGATTTCAGCGACCTTCGCCTTCTGAATTTCCTTCAGGATCGCGGCGCTGATCTTGCGGCCGGAGTGCGCCACTTCGTCGCCCGACTTCGACTTGACGCTGTGCGCCAGCTTCATGCCGATCAGATTCGTGGGCTTGTCGCTCGCCGGGTCCAGCGTCCAGAGCAGCTTCTTGTCGCGGACAATCAGGCGGTCCGTCGTATAGAAAGTCTTCAGAATGTCTTCGCCGGAGCGCAGGCCGAGCGCACGCAGGAAAATCGTGCCCAGGAACTTGCGCTTGCGGTNNGAGCGGTGCAACTGGCTGACGATCACGCGCTCGGTCCCATTGATGATGAACGTGCCGTTCTGCGTCATCAGCGGAACGTCGCCGAAGAAAACTTCCTGCTCCTTGATGTCTCGAATGGAACGGTTGCCCGCCTCATCCTTGTCCCAGATGGTGAGCCGCATCGTGACTTTGAGCGGCGCCGAGTAGGTCATGCCGCGCTCTTCGCATTCCGGCACGTCATACTTGAGCTGCAACCCAACCGG
>PLIC01000021.1:2178-7069 GCA_003139995.1 Candidatus Acidiflorens stordalenmirensis
TCCCAGTTGCCAATCGCGAAGTCCACAAACTCAAGCTGGGAAACATTGCGGAAGTCGGTAATCGGAAACACCGACTGAAATACTGCCTGCAGCCCGCCGTCTTCGCGCTCGCTGGGCAGTTTGTCCATCTGCAGGAAGCGGTCATAGGAGCGCTTCTGAACCTCGATCAGGTTTGGGATCTGGATGGTCGCTGGAATTTTGGAAAAATCGAAACGCTTGCGGTGTATATTGTGCTTTGCCATTCTCAGGAACTCCTGCTTTCAGGCAGCCTGGGGCTGCGGTACAGCGCGGAATGAGAGCGCAAAAAGTCGCGCCAAGGTATTACTAACGAGCGGTATACGCGGAAAAAAGACACAGGCACCCGCAAGGACATGTCTGTCCGCAGGCGCCGCGTGCGACGCTTAATCCTGGATAACTTGTAAAATTCCGTGCCAGTTCAAAGGCCTGTTCCGTCCCGCCGCCCGCGGGACCGGCTGCCATACTTTCATCCCAGCGACCCGGTTCCTTTCCGCTTCCTGGGTCTATTTGGAGGATGCGGGTCGCCGTCGCCTCGCAGTGAAGCCAGGGTAAGCGGGTTATTTATTAGATATTAACACCACTTCCCACGATTCGGCTACTGTTCGGTCAAATAATTGCAGGCGGAATGGTCCCCGATCCAGGCGTGCCGATTCAACCCTGCTCGCTCGGATCGGCGGGAACCCTCCCGCTCTGCCAAAATTACTTGACTTCGACAGTTGCGCCCGCTTCAGTGAACTTCTTCCTGATGGTCTCGGCTTCGTCCTTCGAAACACCTTCTTTAATGTTCTTCGGAGCGCCATCCACCAAGTCCTTCGCCTCTTTCAATCCGAGGCTGGTGACTTCGCGTACTGCCTTGATTACGTTGATCTTATTGGCTCCCACTTCCTTCAGAACGACCGTGAACTCGGTCTTTTCTTCCGCTGGGGCTGCCGTGCCCGCCGCTGCGCCGCCGGCAACCATCGCCGGAGCTGCTGCCGCCGCCGAAACGCCCAGACGCGATTCCAGTTTCTTCACCAGCTCTGCCGCTTCCAGCAACGACAGGCCAACAATCGACTCTTCCAACTGCTGTAGATCCGCCATGTGAATCTCTCCGCTTTATGTAAGATTTGCGATTTCGCTATCGCTCGGCCAGGTTTCCAGTGCGACCAGGCCCTCAATTTCCGGCGCCAGACAACGCCAGATTTCAGACCGCGCCACCCCTCGCTTCACGACAGCTAAATCTTTTTTCGAGCAGCCTTGCTGCTCAGAAACTTGTACTGGCTTCTAGCTTCTGGAAACTAGTTTCTAGCGAACAAATCAGATCGCCAGAAGCCAGCAGCTAGCAGCCAGAAGCTGCTCCTCACGCTTCCTTGAACTTGTTCTCCTGCACGCCCTGGTTGACGACCACCGCCAGGTTCCGTCCGGCCGCATTCATCGCCGTGACCAGGCGCTGCGACGGAGCGTTCAACAAGAACAGCAGCTTCGAGTAAAGCTCGTCCTTCGACGGCATAGTCGCCAGCGACTCGATCTCCTTGACCGTAATCGCGCGGCCTTCGACCGCACCCGCCTTGAAGCTGAATTCCGGATGCTCCTTGGCGTACTTCGCCAGCGCCTTCGCCAGCGCCACCGGATCGCCTGCCGTGTAAGCGATCGAGGTCACTCCCTGAAGGTTCTTCAGCGCTTCCTCAACCTTGGTGCCCTTGCCGGCGAGCTCGGCCAGAGTGTTCTTTACCACGCGATACTTCGCCCCGGTCGGACGCAGTGCCTTGCGCAATTCGAAATCCTTCGTCACCGTCAGCTTGGAATACGTCGCCACGATCATGCTCGAAGCGTTCTTCAGTTCGCCACCGAGTTTTTTAACCTGGTCTATTTTCTTTGCTCTGGTAACCGCCATGTTCAAACCCTTTCAAGAATCTTGATGTCTTGTGTGGGGACGGGCGACTCGCCCGTCCGCCGGGCACAGCGCGGCAGTTATGCCTTCGCCGCAACCTCGATCGGAGTCGTGTCCAGCGCAATCCCCGGCCCCATGCTCGAACTCAGGTAGCATCCCTTGATGTACTTGCCCTTGGCCACCGAAGGCTTCGCCTTGATCACACTCGAAATCAGCACGGTCGCATTCTCGATCAGCTTGTCGGGCGTGAACGAGATCTTTCCCACCGGCACGTGCACCAGCGCCGTCTTGTCGGTGCGGAACTCGACCTTGCCGGCTTTGACTTCCTGCACGGCGCGCCCAACATCCATGGTGACCGTACCCGTTTTTGGATTGGGCATCAAACCCTTCGGTCCGAGAATCTTGCCCAGCCGGCCCACCGATTTCATCATGTCGGGCGTGGCAATCAGCGCGTCGAAGTCAGTCCAGTTTTCTTTCGTGATCTTCTCGACCATGTCCTCGCCGCCGACAAAATCAGCGCCCGCCGCCTCGGCCTCGCGAACCTTTTCGCCGCTCGCGATCACCAGAACTTTTTTCGACTTGCCCAGTCCGTGGGGAAGCACCACCGTGCCCCGCACCATCTGGTCGGCATGCTTCGGATCGACGCCCAGCCGCAACGTCACTTCAACCGTCTCGTCGAATTTTGCGTATTTCACTTTCTGCAGAAGTGGCACCGCTTCCTGCAGCGTATAAGGCCGCGGCTCGACTGCCTTCCGCGCCTTCGCGATATTCTTTCCCGACTTCTTCATTTTCACCTCAGTCTCCCACCGCGCTTCCTTGTTCCGAAACGCCGTGGTGTTTTCGACTACATTTGCCGGTGTGGTGACGGGGCTATGCCCCGTCCAGCGGGGCGAAGCCCCGCCTCCACACAAAACTTTATCCCACCACTTCAATCCCCATCGATCGCGCTGTGCCGCGCACGCTCTTGATGGCGGCATCGACCGAAGCGGCGTTTAGGTCCGGCATCTTCTGCTTCGCAATGTCCTCGACCTGCTTCAACGTCACCTTGCCGACCTTATCTTTGTTGGGCGCGCCCGATCCTTTGGCGATGCCAGCCGCGCGCTTCAGCAACACCGACGCCGGCGGCGTCTTGGTAATAAACGTGAACGTGCGGTCGCTGTAAACCGTGATCACGACCGGAACAATCAACCCTTCGAGTTCTTTCTGCCCCGTGCGAGCATTGAACTGCTTGCAGAACTCCATGATGTTGACTTGCGCCTGGCCGAGCGCCGGTCCCACCGGAGGCGCCGGCGTGGCCTTGCCCGCCGCAATCTGCAACTTTACCGAACCTGTAACTTTCTTCGCCATGATGCCTGTCCAATCTATCGTGTAGAGACGGGGCTTGCCCCGTCTTTCGCTGCGGAGACGCGCCAAGCCGCGTCTCTACAAAAATTCAGCCGCCGCCTACGCGACTTTCTCCACCTGCCCAAATTCCAATTCCACCGGAGTCGAACGGCCGAAGATGGTGACCATCACCTTCAAGGTCTCGCGATCTTCGTTCACGTCGTCGACCACGCCGGTAAAGGTTGCGAACGGGCCCTCGCCGATGCGCACCGTTTCGCCCTTTTCAAATTTGACTTTGAGCTTCGGCTTTTCCCGGCTGTCAGCCACTTTGTAAACGATGTGGTTGACTTCTTCTTCCGACAGCGGGGTCGGCTGCTGTCCCGTGCCCACAAATCCGGTGACCCGCGGCGTCGACTTCACCACGTGCCACACGTGGTCGTCCATGTCCATCTCCACCAGCACGTAGCCGGGATAGAACATGCGCTCCGAGGTGTACTTCTTGCCGCCGCGAACCTCGGTGACCGACTCGGTCGGAATCAGCACCCTGCCGATTTTCTCCTGCAATCCGAAAGCCTGCACGCGCGATTCGAGCGACTCCCTCACCTTGCGCTCGAATCCCGAATAGGCGTGGATGATGTACCACTTCATATTTGGATTGCGCGCGGGCTCGCCGCCCGGAACTGCTTCGGCAGGCGGTGGGGGCGGCGACTGCTGGCCGTCTTGGCCAGTGCCATCCGCAGCGCTTTCGTTCTTTTCTTTGTCCGTATCCGGCATTCCATCGCTTCTTTCGCTCGCCGCCTAACGGTGCGAGAAATACTTTAGCATCTGCTCCAGGGTGTGGCTGATCACGAAATCTGTCAGGAAAAAAAACAGCCCAAACAGGAACACGGTAATTATGACGACCGTCGTTGTTCCCTGGACTTCCTTGCGCGAGGGAGACGTGACTTTCTTCATCTCCGTGCGCACGTCGCTGTAAAAGGCCTTGATCCGCTCCGGCCAGGACCTCAGCGTGGTAACAATAGCGTTCTCTTCCACCGCTGTCGCCATACCTTCCCGCTTTCCTCGACTGCTCCCTCTCGGGCCTGAACTCTGGCAGGGGCGGAGGGATTCGAACCCCCAAGTTCGGTTTTGGAGACCGACAGTTTGACCGTTGAGCTTACGCCCCTGTTTCTCTTTGTCATCCTGAGGCGCCTGCCTTTGGCGCCGAAGGATCCCTACCACCAGATCCTTCGCTTCGCTCAGGATGACGCCAGCGGGCTCCCGCTTCGCTCACGCCCGCTAAACGGTGTCACTTAACCTCTTTGTGCAGCGTGTGCTTGCGGCACCGGCTGCAGAACTTCTTCAGTTCCAGGCGGTCCGGTGTCGTTTTACGGTTCTTGGTCGTCGAATAGTTCCGCTCTTTGCAATCGCCACACTGCAACGTAATAATCTCTCGGGGCATTGCTCACTCCCTAACCCAGCTCTTGGCTTCTAGCTCTTGGCTATTAGCGTCTGTGCGACATGCTTTCTATCTCGCGAATTTGCTTGTGTGGGGACGGGCGATTCGCCCGTCCCGGCGGGGCAAAGCACCGCCGCCACACTCCTACTGAATAATCTCCGCGCTCGTGCCCGCAACAACCGTGTGGCCGCCTTCGCGGATCGCAAATCGCAACCCCTATTCAATCGCCACCGGCGTGGTCA
>PLIC01000150.1 GCA_003139995.1 Candidatus Acidiflorens stordalenmirensis
CGAGAAGTTAGGCGAGATGCTCATCCTAGCCGCGCTCTTTGCGGCTAGGGTGGGGGATTTTGACTCTCCGCGTTAGAAGTTGAATTTTATCGCCAGCTGGATTTCCCGCGGCCCCTGAGATGTGTAGCTGATCTGCCCGAAGCTGGGATCGTCTACCGACGTATCCGGCGTGCCGAATACGGGATGGTTGAACGCATTTCTGGCTTCGATGCGGAGTTCCAAATTCATCTCCTCGCGTACCCTGGCCAGCGAGATCTGCTTCGCAAGCGACAGATCGGTGGTGACCGACCGTGGCGTACGGAGGCCTCCGTAGGCCCGCGGAGCGTTGCTCAGCGTGAAGTTGGGCGTGCGCTGGAAAACGTCGGTGCTGGTATCGGCGAAATACTGGTCGACCCAGTCTCCGGGATTGCGTTTCGGCTTGCCGACGAGAAGTGGCCGCTGCCCGCCATAGGTCGGCAAGGCGGTCCCATCGGCGAGGAAGAAAGTCATAGGCCTTCCATCAGCGATGCGCCAGATTCCATTTGTTTTCCATCCGCCAATCACCGCATCCGCCCAGCCTGGCATGTGTCCCAGCAGAGCCTTACCGCGTCCCAACGGCAGATCGTAGGTATAGCTGAACTGCGTCACGTAGGGAATGTCGAACGTGGAAAGACTTCGTTCCAGCCACGGCTTGTTGGGATCCTGCAAGCTCGTGAAACTGCCCGTCCAGGTCACGTTGTCATCGGCCTGGGAAGCGTCGTCGATCGATTTCGACCATACGAACGTTACCAGGAACTGCAGGCCGTTCGAATAGCGCTTCTCGGCCTCCAGTTGCAGACCGTGATAGATGGAATTGGCGATCATCTGGGGTTCGATGGTCACACCGGTGAACTGCGTCCAGGGAAGCAGCAGTTGGTACTCCTGAATGTATTGCGAGGAGAGGGTGCTGTTGGGATCGCTGATCGGTCCGCCGTTCTGCGAAGAAAACGGATTCAGTACGTAAGTTAACAGGTTGTTAATGTTCGTCGAAGGGTTTTCGACCCACGATCCCAGGTGGTCGATGTAGTTGGATCCGCTGAAAGGAAGATGCGTTCCCTTCTTTCCGACGTACTCCGCGTTGATCAACACATTCCCCGGCAATTCGCGCTCGATGCCGAAGCTCCAGCTCTGCTCGTTGGGCGTCTGGTTCGCACCCGCAGTGCGGAACGGGCCATTCGCACCATAGCCCACGTCGTTCATCAGTCCGAGAGAACTTCCCGCTGGCTGAATCAAGCCATTGGGGAAGGGATTGCTTAAGTGCAGCCAGGGAACGTTGCCCTGGTTCAGATACGTATTGATCACGTTGGTGGACTGGTTGAAGCCCTGGCCGCCGTAGGGCATCACTCCCGTAACGCCCGACCGGGATTGTCCGTAGTAAATCCCGTAGCCGCCGCGCACCACCATCTTGGGAGCAAATTGATAGGCGAAGCCGAAACGCGGCTGAATGTCGGACCAGTCGGTTGCATAGGTCGTGCGCTGGTTGGGAGTGGCAAACACCTCGCCGCCTTTCAATTGCAGCGTGACCGGGCCAGAGAACTGGTCGGTATACGAGAGGCTCCCGTTATTCAGCGGGCTCGTCGCGTTCGGATTGAACCAGTCCATCCGGTTGTATCGGTCCGTACGCGGCAGCGTCACGTCATAGCGCAGGCCGAGATTCAGTGTCAGTTTGCGATTCACCTTCCAGTTGTCCAGGGCAAAGAAACCATACTGGAAATTCTCGGTGGCCGGGCGGTCCTGAATTTCATAGTAGGAGTTGCCGTTCATGGTCCCCATCAGGAAGCTGGCCATGGCATCGCCACCGCAATACTGAAAGCTCGTTTGTGTGTAATTGTTTTCTGTCGGGCCCGGGCAGGCATTGGAACCGCTCTGATCAAAGCTGAAGTAGCCGACCGGAGCGTTGGTTTGAATGTAGTTCATCTGATGCAGGCGGCCGTCAAAGCCGAATTTCATCTCGTGCGGGCCGTGTACCTTGTCAAGCGCGACCGTGAGTTGCCCGGTGTCCTGGCCTAAGCGGTAGTTGCCGTAGGGATCGGTCCCCATGTTGGCGAAGGCGGCAGAATAGTATTCGCTCAGGAAAATGGGAGGTACGCCTTTGAACCCGTTCTCGTAGAGATATGAGGGGAACCCGAGGGTGCCGAGTGGATCGGTAACGCCTTGCGGATTGTAGGCGTCAATGTGCCACGCGCCGCGCGAAAACCCCAAAGTCGCGTTCAGCAACAAGGTCGGGGTGAAGGTGTGGGTGTCGTTGATGGCAAACACGTGGGCCGTGCTCCGATTCGGACCGCCTTCGCAGGGATCGGTGAAGTTGTTGAAGCAGTTGAAGGAGTTGCCATGGCTCCACTGTTGCGAGTACTTTACGCTGACCAGGTTCTTCGGGCTGAAGCGGTGGTCGATCCTTATGTCGAACTGATCGTTGTAGCCGTGGTTGGCTCCTGATGCGATCCAGTTCCTGTAAATCGTTCCCCCGGCAGCGGAAATGTTCGGCTCAGGAAAGTAGCTCATCATTTTCTTTGCGACGGGATCGATCAGATTTCCTTGTACCCCTGCAGCCGGTTCAAGATTCGCGGGAGGACAGGTGCCGGTGCCCTGGGTAATGGCTGAAAGAGCCGCCTGATTACAGCCCGGGCTGATGTATGTGCCGATATTGTTGAAGGGAATGAACGTGGTCGGGGTGTACCTAACCTGAGCACCCGCGGTGGGATCGTAGGCGCGCTGGTAAGGATCCCAGAGTTGTCCGCTCCCTACGACTTGTGTAATGTCATCGGCCTGCACGCACATGCCGTAGTTCGGGTCGCCGACCGTCGTGTCCCAGGCCCCGTAGTGAATATTGCCGTTGCTATCCGTATTTCCGTTTGCCGGGCACACCTCGCCAAAATTACCGGCACGCATAAGATCGTCAGGGACACCGGCCTGGGCGGTTCCCAGGCTGCTCGAGCGGGTCCCCTCATAGTCAAAGAAGAAGAAGGTCTTGTTCTTGATGATCGGGCCGCCGATGGTTACGCCGTAATCGTTGCGGCGCACATGGGGAAGTGGGACACCATAGCGGTCGTTGAACCAGTTGTTCGCGTCTGTGAACTGGTCCCGCGAGAAGTTGTACAGGCCGCCATGAAAGGTGTTCGTGCCCGAGCGCGTGATCATGTTGACGACCGACGCGCCCGAAAAGCCGTACTCCGCGCTGAAATTGGTCTGCTCGACCTTGAACTCTTCCACCGCCTCCGGAGACGGGAGATAGGTAGCGGCAGTAATTCCACCGTTGGGCTCAGAGTTCGTAACCGAGGCACCGTCGCTCAAGATATCTGCGGTAGAGCCGCGGCTGCCGTTGGAAACGAAATTTGTGCCAGTGCAGCTGCCACCGCCGGCGAATTCGGAGCACTGATCGTCCATCTCGGTGACGCCCGGCGCCAGGGAAGCCAGCGCCACCACGTAGCGGTCAATTAACGGCAAATCATTGATGAACCTGCGGTTGACCACTTGGCCAGTCTCGGCATCCTCGGTTTCGATCGCCTGGGCTCCCGCTTCGACCTTAACGGTCTGGGTGGCGCCGGCAACCTTCAGGGTTAGGTTCGCCGTTGCATTCTCATTGACGTCGACTCTGAAATTGGCGCTCTGCGCCTTTTGAAAGCCTTTGGCTTCCGCCGAAACCGCATACACGCCCGGAGGGATGGAGCGGAACAGGTAGCGCCCGTCGTTGTCCGATGTCGTGTTGAACGTGTATCCCTTTTGCTGATCGGTGAGAACGACCCTGGCCCCTTGCACCACGGCTCCGGTAGCGTCGGTCAGAACGCCGCTTACCGTCCCGAAGTAGGCCTGGCCAAAGAGCATGGCCGGCAGCAGCAGTGCGGCGGCGATGAATAGAACCTGAAGTAACGCTGGGAAATTCCGAAAAACTGAGGTAGACGTGCGCATCTGACCCTCCTTGATCGCAATGGACAGGTACAGCCAGTGAGGCCCGCGCGAAAGCCCTTCATTGAAACGATTCATTATGCCATCGGGGGAGGAGCGATCGTCAAGTAAGTTTTTCAACTATCTCGGCTTTCGAAGGCCGGGGCGGTGGCTGGTCCACACCCCCTTCGAAGGCGCCGGTGAGAGGTTGCCCCACCCTTCGCGGTTTTCGAAGGGTGGGAATTCGTACAGTTGGCAGACCCCGGTGGGAACAGGCTCACTTCAAGTCCGCCAGGTCCGCCTGCAACTGCTGCAAGCTGAATCCTTGCGGGGCCTGTTTGTTGCCGTTCAGGTAGTCATTGCCTGATGATCGCGTAACCTTCATCGCAGTACGCGTCCCAGAACGACCACGTCATCGCCTGTAGTGCTCCCCAAGTCACGACGGTGAGCGTGCGGGCATCGTAAGCGACGACGGGAACTGCGTGGCCTCCCCACGATCCCGGCTTGCCGTCGCCGGTTGGGCCTCCCGGTGGCACCGACCACGGCTGATGATTCTGCACCTGCGCCTGCGCGCTGACGCTTTACGTAACCAGGCAATTACACTCAGAACCCCCGTCAATGAGTGAAATTGATTCCATAACAATGTCGG
>PLIC01000019.1 GCA_003139995.1 Candidatus Acidiflorens stordalenmirensis
GCGATCAGGTCCTCCACATCTTCGATGCCGACCGAGTACCGCACGAGCCCATCGCTGTAGCCAGCCGCACGCCGATCTGCTGGTGATATGCTCGCGTGCGTCATCGACGCCGGGTGTTCGATAAGCGTCTCCACGCCGCCAAGCGAAACGGCCAAGGTGGCTACTCGGACGTGGTCCATCAGCAGACGTCCGGCTTTCATTCCGCCCTTCAGTTCGAAGCTGATCATCGAACCGAAGCCGCTCATCTGCCGCTTGGCCAGTTCATGCTGTGCGTGGGATTCCAACCCTATGTAAAGGACCGCACTAACCTCAGGTTGTTGCTCAAGCCAACGCGCAATTTCCATCGCGCTTTGCTGAGCTCGCTCAACCCGGATTCCGAGTGTCTTAAGACCGCGCAGTACCAGAAACGCCTGGTGTGGATCCATGTTGCAGCCCGAGTTAACCATTGCCTTACGCAGACGCTTGTAGATATCCATCTCCTTGGCCACGATGATCCCGCCTACGACGTCCGCATGGCCGTTGATGAACTTGGTCACGGAGTGAAGCACCACGTCTGCGCCCAACTCCAGTGGCCGCTGCAGGTAGGGGCTGGCGAAGGTGTTGTCGACCACCACCAGGCAGCCATGAGAGTGCGCAAGCTCCGAGATTCGTTCGATGTCGCTGACTTGCATGGTGGGGTTGGCAGGGGTCTCCAGATATACGAGTCTCGTGTTCGGCCTCAGCGCTTGCTGAACTTGCGCCAGATCAGAAGTGTCAACGTAGGTGGACTCGACTCCGAAGCGTGAAAAATTTTTCTCCATCAATCCCCGGCTCGGGCCGTAGACGGAGGCTGTACTGACGACGTGTGCGCCTGCCTGCAGCAAAGCCAGATACACCGTGCAAACGGCCCCCATTCCGGAACTGGTGGCGATGCCACCGCAACCGTTCTCCAGTTCGGCGACGCTGTCCTCCAGAGCGCAAATGGTGGGATTCCCGATGCGCGTATAGATGTAGCCATCTTCCTCCCCAGCAAAAAGCGCCGCACCATGCGCAGCATTCCGGAAAGCGAAGGTGGACGTTTGGTAGATAGGAACGTTGACTGAACCAGTTGCATCCGCCTTGTGCCCCGCATGAATCAGTTTGCTGTTAATACCCAGGTGTTTCGTGTCCATGAGTTTTCTTCCGGCTCCTTGGCCGTGGTCGCGTTGATGCAAGTAACCGCCGTTCCCGTACCTTGGGAGAACGAACCAGTATTACTCACATTTCATCAGCACACAGTGATAGTGAGCACAACCTCCCGTGACCGCGGGCCACGGCACGAACCTGGCCCGATGCTATGACTCGCAGCAGAGTGTCAGCCAGGCTTAGCAAACCATCTGTCGCATCGGGAATTAGCAGGAAAAAACAACAAGGCATCGAACATCTGCTGGACGATATCGGCTGGAGAATCTTGAGCGAATTGCAGCAGAATGCCCGCATGCCGTTCGCAGAACTCGGCCGCATCGTGGGACTCTCCACCCCTGCGGTGACCGAGCGTGTTCACAAGATGGAACAGGTCGCAAGATGCCGGCGATATGCCAGCGCAAACCGTGATTTGAAGTTGCGGTAGCCGCGTTGTGTCGAAGTCCTTGTACCTGTCTACGGCAGGTGCTCTACAATTGGCCTCGTCGAGTTTTTGCGGAAGCGTTTTTCATTGAAGTGATACATCCCGATCGTGCGACCGGCCTCGCGCCGCTTTGGTGGCCCCTATGAAAGAAAACGAAACTGAGCATCTGTTCGATGAGATTGGGTGGAAGATTTTGGGCGAGCTACAGCAGAATGCCCGCATCGCGTTTGCCGAATTGGGCCGGCGGGTTGGATTATCGACGCCCGCCGTTACGGAGCGAGTCCACAAGATGGAAGAGACGGGAATCATTCTGGGTTATCGCGCGCAAATCGATCCGGCTAAGGCTGGGCTCCCGATCCTGGCGTTCATCACGGTCAAGGTTAGCGGCGAGAACCTCGTTCACTTCATGAACCTCGCCGCCAGCCGGCCCGAAGTATTGGAGTGCCATCGAGTCACCGGTGCGGATTCATTTCTGCTTAAAACAGCCGTCTCCAATGTTGCTCATCTGGAACGCTTACTGGATGCGCTGATGCCGTACGTGGCCACCACAACCTTGATGGTCCTCTCGACCGCCCTGGCGTGGGGAAACATCGTCAAACCCGATAGCGGGTCTCAGGATCTCGCGGCGGCTCGGCCTGCGGTTCGCTAGAGTCCTGGCAGCGCAAGATGATCTAGAAACATTCTGAAGTCTCACTTCCATTTCGTTTCGTAAACTCCGCCAACATCCGTCACTCCTGTATGTACTTCGAGGATTGGGCGTCATTACCATTGGTTCGACGCTGGGATGCGCCCTGCCTTGGATACGCCGAGGCAAGCTTCTTCAGAGGACAACGTCAGATGGACGTATTTGTTTGGCGGGGAATCGAAGTACCGGTGGATGATGACGGTTTCATACAGGAGCCGGACCGCTGGAATCCGGATATGGCAAGCGCGCTCGCCGCGACAGATGGCGTCGAGAAGCTAACGCCCGACCACTGGAAAGTCATCGACTACATTCGCGCGTATTACAAGGAAAACGATATCGCGCCCATGGTCCGCAGGATTTGCAAAGAAACACAGCTGAACTTGAGGCAGATTTTCGACCTCTTTCCTTCCGGACCCGCCAAGGGTGCATGTAAAGTAGCGGGCCTGCCGAAACCGACAGGTTGCGTGTAGCCAGGAGTCCCCATGCCCCCGCTTACCCTCGCGCTGATTGCCGCGATTTCGGTCTTCCTGCTCGGCAACCTCTGCCGGGTGGTGAAGGCAATGCTCATGCCTGTCCACCTTCGTTGGGACCTCTATCCCATTCCCAAAGGTCCGCGCGACCGGCAACGCTACGGTGGCTCCTATTTCGAGGAGACGGAGTGGTGGACGAAGCCCATCGACACCGGACTCGGCGGCGAGGTAGCCTTCATGCTGAAGGAAGTTTTCCTTCTGCGAGGGGTTTTTGAAAACTTTCGCGCTCTGTGGGTCTGGTCGCTGCTGTTGCACTGGGGGCTCTACGTTTACATGGTCTCAGCCGCCACGGCCGTTGCCGTCTCCGCGCTCGGCGCTCATCTTGTTTTCGAACGAACGCTTCTGTTGAATGCTGCTTTTGCCGAGTGCGTCGACGCATGCACGCTCGGTGGAATCGGCAGTCTCGGATTGTTGGCCACGCGGATTTTCAATTCCCGGCTGAAAGGCTTCACCACGCGCGCGACGGTCTTCAATCTCAGCCTGCTGGCCGCAATTTTCGGCACGGGCCTCATCGCACTGTTCCATCCCAATCGCGGGATGCTCATTGCCCTCGCCGAAATTGTGGCTGGGCGCCACGCCACGGGAGCGTACTCGTCGGCCACAGTTTGCCATTTCGCGCTGGTCGCGTTCTTCCTCGTCTATTTCCCGTTCACCCACATGACGCATATGTACATGAAGTACTTTACCTGGCATGGCGTGCGCTGGGACGACTTGCCGGCCCGCTTCGACGAAGGCGGACGAAGAGCCATCGCGAAGAACCTGGCGCGGCGCGTGTTCTGGCGAGCTCCTCACATCCACGAAGCGGCTGACCAATCGTGGGCCGCCGTGGTATCCAGCAGCGGGCAGCTGGGAAAAACCGAACATGATTAAGATCGAAGATATTGCGCGTCCAGCCGACCGGCTCACCGAGATTGTCCCGGAGCGCATGGTTCCGCTTCCACCTCCCTACGATGGGGTTGACGCGTTACCACCGCGCAAGCGTCTCACCGATAGGGCTCGTGCGAACTGCGACTGCTCGCTCGACGGCTTCCTCGCTGTCGGCATGACCCGGCCAAAGACTGAAGAAGAAGAACAACAACTCATCAAACGCTTCATCGCCGGGCTGGACCGCCTGCTCTCGCCCGATGACAACTGGGCGTTTCTGCAACAGCTCACGCTGTCGCTCGACCACTGCGCCCGTTGCCAGACTTGCGTCGAAGCGTGCCCGATTTACACGGCCAGCGGCCGCAACGAGGTCTATCGCCCGACATTTCGCAGCGAACTTTTTCGCCGCATCGTGAATAAGTACGCCAAGCGCGGCGGCAAATTGCTGGCGAAGCTGAAGGGCGAAGACATCGAGGTCAACGCCACCACGATTCTCCGGCTGCTTGAATCGGCCTACCGGTGCACGCTTTGCCGCCGCTGCGCCCAGGCCTGCCCCATGGGTGTGGACAACGCGTTGCTGACGCGCGAAATTCGCAAGCTGTTCAGCATGGAACTGAGCATCGCTCCCAAGGAACTTCATGAGAATGGATCGGTGATGCAACTTCGCGTGGGCTCAAGCACCGGCTTGAAACCTCGTGTGGTGAAGGACACCATCGAGTTTCTCGACGATGAGATCCGCGAGCAGACAGGTCTCAACATCCATACGCCGTGGGACAAGCCAGGAGCGGATGTTCTCCTGATCCACAACGCCGGAGAAATCAACGCCTGGCCGGAAAACCCCATGGCATTCGCTATCATCCTGGAGGCTGCGGGCATCAGTTGGACGATGTCGAGCGATCTCGCCGGCTACGACAGCGTGAATTACGGACTGTGGTACGACGACGCCCAGTTTGCGCGAGTCGCCGTTCGGCAGGTGCAAGCGGCCAAGAAACTCGGCGTGAAGAAGATCGTCCTGGGAGAATGCGGACACGCGCATAAGGCCTCCATGGTCACCGCCGACCGGCTTTTGCCGAAGGATCTCGACATTCCTCGCGAAAGCTCCATGACCTTCTTGCGCGACATTGTGCTGAGCGGCCGGCTCAAACTCGACCCCGCGCGGAACGCTTTCCCGGTCACGTTGCATGACCCGTGCAATATGGTCCGCATGATGGGCATTGTGAAGCCGCAGCGCGACATCCTGAAGGCGATTTGCCCGCAGTTTCGCGAAATGGCGCCGCACGGCGTGGAGAATTATTGCTGCGGCGGCGGTTCCGGCTTTGCCGTCATGTCGGCCTTCAACTTCGAAGACTGGCGATTCCTGGTCGCCGGCCGTACAAAACTGAAGCAGATTCTGGAAGCTTTCGAGGACTGTCCCGACCCGGAGACAAAGAAATACGTATGCGCCCCTTGCTCGAATTGCAAAGGACAGTTTCGCGACCTCTTTAACTACTACGGAGTTTGGAAAAAGTCGGGCATCCTATACGGCGGTCTCGTGGAACTGATTGTGAACGCGATGACCGATTTGCAGAAGCCTTACATCAAGTGGGAGTTTCACTAAGTTCGAGTACCTATCCGCTTTCTTACGGAGTGAACATGGAAGAACGATTGATCTACTTCGATAACGCAGCCACCGTCTGGCCCAAGCCAGAGGGCGTCTACAAGTTCATGGACGAATTTTTCCGGACCCACGGCGTGAATCCCGGCCGTAGCGGTTACGATCTGGCGGTCGAGGCTGGCTCGCTGCTGGACAAAACTCGTAAGCGGCTCACGAAATTCTTTGGGGGCGATGAGGACGCGCCCGAGCGCCTGGTTTTCGGCTATAACGCGACCGACGCGCTCAACCTTGCGATTCCCGGGCTGGTCGGCCACGGCGACCATGTCATCACCACCAACCTCGAACACAATTCCGTGATCCGGCCCGTCAACCACATGGTTCGCGATCATGGCGCTGAAGCCACCTACCTGCCATTCAACGCGCAAGGATTCATCGAGCCTGACGCCGTTCGCAAGGCGATACGCCCAAACACGCGCGTCGTCATCGTGAACCACGGGTCGAACGTCATCGGCACGGTTCAGCCGATTAAAGAGATCGGGGCGATTTGCCGCGAACACGGTCTCACCTTCGTCGTGGATACCGCCCAAACCGCGGGCGTCATTCCGATCGACATGGAAGAGATGAACATCGACGTGCTCGCCTTCACCGGGCACAAGGCCCTGATGGGAAGCATGGGAATCGGCGGACTCTCGGTGCGCAAGCACGTCAAGATTCGCCAGGTTCGCAGCGGTGGCACTGGCGTGCGCTCGGCGGACCCGTATCACCTTGTCGAGTATCCATGGCGCCTGGAATACGGAACGCCCAACATGATGGGAGTGGCGTCGTTGTGGGCTGGACAGGATTGGCTCGATGCGCATGGAGTCGCGAACGTCCACCGGCAGGAAATGGCGCTTGCCAGAAAACTCGTCGACGGCCTGCGCACCATCCAGGGCGTTAAGCTCTATTGCTGCGACAATCTCGACAACCATCTCTCGACCATTCTTATGAACCTGGAAGGTGTCGACCCAGCTAATGTGGGAGTCATGCTCGACGTCGACTACAGCATTGCGACGCGCACCGGCCTGCATTGCGCACCGCTGGTGCACAAGCAACTTGGAACCATCCAGAGAGATGGGGGCGTGCGATTTTCGATTGGCGCCTTCAATACGGCACAAGAAGTGGATGCGGCCATTGCGGGGATCGCTGACATTTCTCAGTGGGCGCACGAGCGGGCGACAAAGTTACACAGCGCTTTGGCAAACGAGGTACACGGAGGCATAGCTATGGCAGACTCGATCTGGACCATTGGAAACATTTCGTGTGTTGGGATGTGCAAAGACCGGCCCGGACATCCAGCCATGAACGCTAACTCCTATTCTGTCGAACTGAGTTCCGAAAAAGAGCGCCTCACCGTGGAAGTTGCGGTAACGCACGTTGCGTCCCAATATGCCATGGATTGCCTGTACGGCAACTCTTTGAACGATGGAGCCAACGTGGAAACGGTCGAGCAGGACCTGGTCCGCTGCGTAGTAGAAAAGGAACTCAGAGATACAGACAACGGATGGAATCCACGGAGAACGCCGTGGCTAACCATCGACAGCCATGATGTCCAGGAGATAGTTGAACAGCTGGCTTCCAGCTACCGACCAGGGTGAACTACACCTTCAGTGTGAAAGCCAAGGGCCGTATGTTTGGTGAGGATGTCTCCAGTCGTCCGCCGCGGGTCAGACTGCTATGCTATGTACCTGAAAGTATAGATTTCGGTGCAACGCCTGAGTTCTACTCGCGCGGTATTGAGTCGCATGTTCCAGTATACCCGCCGAAATGCGGGAATACGATTTTGGAACAAGCTCGCACGTCGAACGCCGGCACTCCTCTGGTGCAAGAATGCGCGAGAAGTCCCAACATTTTCAATTGATTGCTGGTCGCAACCTGCGCATGCACCGGAACTCCGAGAAGGTTAATAGCAACGAAGCATCCATTAGAATCTCACTTCTGGGATGACTCCTCCGGAACTTTCAGCGTCCCGTTATCCTTTACTACTGTAGGCAATCTGTCTTAGACTTCCGAACGGCACATTCTGCGGCACACCCCGAAACAATCAGTTGGATTGGGACCGGCAAGTGATTGAAAAGATAGCGAGTACGAAAAGTATGGAAATCATTAGTCTAGTCGAATAATTAAGACTTAACGAATACTCATCAGCAGGGCCGGTGCAATCACAGTTCTAAATCAATCACTTACCCACAACCAAGCCCGCACGGAAACGCTCTGCTCAAGTATCGAAAAAGCCCGTATTGGCGCATATCGGCTCGAACCTAAGCCCGTCTCCAAGCGTCAAAGCAGAGGGATACTGGTAACTTGCGTGATCTGTCTGTTCCGTGGTAAACATTTATAAACTGTTGGCAGTAATCCGCGTATAGATTTGAAATGGCTACGCCAGAACATTCTCGCGCACGAGCAAGCTTGGCGTCTTGGTGCCGGATCGCCGTTATTGTTCTAGCCATCTGTTCCCTCACGGCAAGCCTTGCGACTCGTTACACTGGGCTGGGTCCGGAGGTCCAGAGGGTAGCGGCGGTAAAATCCCAGTCGCTGGATGTCCAGAGGCAGCGCCTTCTTAGCAACGCACTCCAGTGGACGACTCCAGCTTCCAGTTTCACACTCTTTCAACCACCGCGGCCTTCCGTCTTTGCGGTCTCGGCGTTCGTGCCATCTCCTAGCCTTAGATCCGAAAGCTGGCTTTACAACCGGCCTCCTCCTTCCTGCTGACTTTCCGCTTTTGCAGCCAATCACTGTTTTTGAACTCAAACGAAGTCATTGAAATTGGCTGAGGCGTCTCCGCTTGATCGCGAGGTTCAAGCGCTGATTGATCGAGTTTGAGCCCAGTGCGAAAATCCTGTACGTCAAAGTTCCGGGCACCGGTGAGTCAAGCTTCGCATTGTCCGGCGTGACCCTGTTGCGGGGGATTTTTGTGGTCCGGGTAATAATTTGTGGTCCCGGTAAATAGAACACGCTCTCGACTCTTTGCGAAGACCGCATAGGGGTTTGGCAGGCCGATTTGCCTTTGTGGGGGTAGTTCGGCTCGCGAAAGGAAACGTACATGGCCATTGAGTCTTTTCTGACCGAAGAGAATCTCGATGCTCTTCGGCAGTTCGACACGTGCATGGTCGCAAACGCGATCGACTCGCTTAATGTCAGGCTGCGGAACACAGGATTTGCAGATGGTAGCATTCGGTGCATGTTCCAAGAGGCTCCGCCCATGGTGGGATACGCAGCCACGGCTCGTCTTCGAAGCGGGGAACCGCCAATTGCGGGCGGTAGCTTTCGTGATCGAGCCGACTTTTGGAACAGCATCCTCGAAATCCCCGCGCCTCGCATCCTGGTTTTGGAGGACATGGACGACCCGCCCGGGCGCGGAGCCTTCGTGGGTGATATGCACGCCGCCATCGTGCAAGCTCTGGGGTGTATCGGGTACTTAACCAACGGCGCCGTGCGTGAGTTGCCCGCCGTGCGCACAATGGGTATCCAGTTGTTTGCCGGAAGTGTTGCGGTTTCTCGTGCCTACGCCCACATCTTCGATTTTGGGGCCCCCGTCAGGGTCGGCGGCATGGAAGTCCACCCTGGAGATTTGCTGCACGGCGACCGCCACGGAGTGCTGACGGTTCCAATGGAATTTGCAACTAAGATTCCGAACGTTGCGGCTCGGTTGCAGCAGGTGGAACGAACGGTGATCGACTTTTGCCAATCAAGCGCCTTCTCAGTCGCCAAGCTGCGCGAGATTATGAAAACGACAGGTTAGGGACGACCACAAGATTTGCGCTCATGGGACATTGCTGGCTGGGAATGCCAGAGAAAGCTGGTAAAGAGAACTCGATGAATGAGACTAGCAATCGATCTGGTGGAATACCGACACGAGGAATCAGGTTTTCAAAGCTGATTTTGCTTGCCAGCCTTGTGGCGCTGGTGGTCGAATTCGTCGCTTGTTCAGGGAGCGGAAGTCGTGTTCAGGCCTCGACGATTACGGTGGGCGTAACCAAAGTCGTGCGCAAGTCGCTAGGCCGACAAATCACCTTGTCCTCCGAGTTGGTGCCCTTCCAAGAGATCGATGTGTACGCGAAGGAATCCGGTTACGTCAAAAAACTGCTTGTCGACTACGGAACCCGCGTAAAGGCTGGCCAGGTAATGGCGATCCTGGAGATTCCAGAGCTGGAGGCGCAGCTTCAAGAAGATCAGGCGGAAATCAGGAATGCGATCAACCAAGTCAGCCGGGCACAGCACGAGTTGTACCGGTATCAGGCGCAGTACAAGGCGCTTCACCTGCGATATACGCGTCTAAATGAAGTCTCTGAGAGCCAACCCGGAATTGTCGCACAGCAGGAAGTGGATGACGCACAGGGGAAAGATGTGGCGGCATCATCTCAGGTAGATGCTGGCCAAGCGGCTTTCGAGGCGTCCCAGAGCCAGCTCTCCGTTACCAAGGCAAAGTTGGTTCACGATCAGAGCCTGTTTGACTATTCCAGGATCACCGCTCCGTTTTCCGGAATAGTTACGGAGCGCTACGCGAACCTCGGCACGCTGGTGCAGGCGGGTACAGGTTCGAGCACGCAAGCAATTCCCATCGTCAGGCTGTCCCAGGACGATCTTTTCCGGCTCGTGATTCCCGTGCCCGAATCTTATGTTCGATACATCCGCGTCGGCGATCACGTCGATGTTCGGGTTCCGTCGCTCAACCGGACGTTCCCGGGGAAGGTCGCGCGGTTTTCCGTGGATGTGAAGGAAGAGACGCGAACTATGCACACCGAGGTTGATGTTTCCAATAATGATCGGGTGCTGATGCCGGGCTTGTACGCCGATGCCGACCTGACACTTGAGCACAAGGAAGATATCCCTTCCGTGCCCTTGCAGGCGGTGAATCACGAGGGTGATAAAACCACCGTCTTTGTGGTAAACGCGAACAGTGAAATCGAGGATCGTCCCGTAAGTCTCGGTATTCAGACTGCCAGCGACGCCGAAGTGGTCGCGGGTTTAAGTGAAGGAGAACTGGTGGTCGTCAGCGATCGCAGCGCATTGAAACCGGGAGAGAAGGTTCATCCTCAAGTAGTGCCAATCATGCAGTATCACGAGAGCAATCAGGAGTAGGGCCGTATTGGATAGTTCAGCGGCCAAGTGAGCGTAAATGTCACGTTTCTCGATACGTAATCCGTACTTCATCGTCGTGATTTGTCTGGCCCTGATGGTGATCGGCGTCACCAGTCTGGTACGCATGCCGGTTGATTTGTTTCCTACCATCAATCTTCCTGAAGTGGTGGTGGCGACGTTTTATTCCGGGATGCCTCCGGAGGATATTGAGACGGACATTACCGATCCTCTGGAACGATTCTTCACGCTGGCCAGCGGGATCGATCACATGGAATCGCGGTCGCTGCTGGGCGTGAGCATCATCAAGGTTTACTTTCAGCCCGGAACGAATGCGGATGCGGATGTAACCGAGCTTTCGAACCTCGCCTTGGCCGATTTGAAGCGGCTGCCTCCGGGCACGCTGCCGCCGGTGGTGCTGAAGTTCGATGCGTCCAGCCTGCCGGTTTGCCTGGTAACCCTGAAAGGTGAAGGACTGAACCAAACTCAGATTCATGACATCGGCCAATTTACGATCCGCAACCAGATCGCGGTGGTGCAGGGAGCGGAGATTCCCCCGCCGTTTGGTGGCAAGTACCGGCAGATCATGGTGTACGTGGATCCGTACAAGCTGGCGTCCCGTCAGTTGAGCCCGATGGACGTTGTGCATGCCGTGAACGACTCCAACCTGATTCTGCCTGCGGGCGACGTAAAGATGGGGTCCTACGATTACTACGTTTACTCAAACAGCTTGGTCAACAGCATGGACGAACTGGGCAAGGTTCCCATCAAGACCGTGGGAGGCTCATGGGTTTCGGTAAACGACCTTGGCAGAGCCGAAGACGCCAATCAGATTCAATACAACCTGGTGCGAGTGGATGGCCAGCGGTCTGTCTATCTCCCGATCATGAAGCAGGGTGGCGATACGAATACCATCCAGGTCGTAGATGGTATCCGCGAGGCGATCAAACATCTTTATGACATTCCCAAACAACTTGTGGCCACCGTTGTCTTTGACCAATCCGCGTTCGTGAAGGAAGCGATCAAGACATTGCTTCATGAAGGACTGATTGGGCTCGTTCTGACCAGCCTGATGATTCTCATTTTTTTGGGCAGTCTTCGCGCCACAACGGCTGTGTTTTTGTCTATACCGCTTTCCGCGTTGGCCACATTCGTCGTTCTGAACCTGACCGGCAGCACCGTGAATACGATGATTTTGGGCGGGCTGGCGCTTGCATTTTCCCGCATCATCGATAACTCTGTGATCTCGCTGGAGAATATCTATCGCCACTTGGAAATGGGGGCTGCACCGGAGGACGCGGCCGAGGCGGGAGGGGCGGAAGTAAGCCTGGCGGTCCTGGCGGCGACTCTTACCACAGCGGTCGTTTTTTTCCCGGTTACATTTCTGTATGGAGTCAGCAAGTTCCTCTTCTCAGCCTTGGCGCTCGCGGTTGTGATTTCTCTTTTCGCCTCCTACCTCGTCGCGATGACGGTGATTCCG
>PLIC01000035.1 GCA_003139995.1 Candidatus Acidiflorens stordalenmirensis
TGACAGGAACGCTCCCTCACGTGGAAGAGCGGCGCCTCAGCGCCGCGTGAGGCGTCCAGAAATCAACGCGGGCTGCATGGAAAATCGGGGTCGCGTATCAGTCTCACAACCGATGGCGACGTCCGGGCGCAACACGTCTTGATCCAGTTATTCATGCCGCCATTTGTTCAGTGAGACGAACCGTAAGAACCGCTCGCAGGTTGCGTCGCTATCGCAGCCGTTTGGTTCCTCACAACTTCGATCATGGAACGAAGGGACTTCAAAAAACTGGTCAAAATCACGCACTCCACCTCGACAGATCCAAAGGTCCGCTGTAGCCGGTCGGCCGGAACTGACTGAAAAGTGGACACTGAAATGTTGACGTACTCGCGGTTGATCGGTGCCCCCGCCGGTTTGACGCTGGAAACAGGACAGTCGGTGCCAAACTATTTGGGAGTTTCACCGCGGTTCGCTTCGTCTTGCACGGACTTCGTCGTAGCCGACTTGTCGATCGTCGACTTGGTGGACAGACCACAGGCGGATGGGGGATTTGTCATCTGCTTGGCGAATACACGGTAGCTCGGGCCGTCTGGATGCAATGGCGACCAGTATCCCGACCGGGTCAGCAGCGGTTTGTGCTGGACGATGATCTGGTTGAAAAGAATCTTCACTCCACATTCGAGATTGTTCTTCGGCTGGAGAATGGTTTTGGCCGGATCGTGCGGCTTTAACGAACGGTCCACTTGCGAATTGAAATTGCAGCCATAACGCTTCTGGTCCGCGTAAGCAAGCTGCAACAATCCTTCACGGCGCATGGCCATTCCGCTCACCTTATCGCGTTTCGCGCCTTCCGGCTCGGCGTGGCGGACGCTCGTGTTCGGATTCAGGCCGGCTTCAGCACCCGCAAGCGCCTGGAAGAAGTAAGCCCAAAATGCGCGTTTGTCGGTTTCGCCCATCTCGTAAAATCGCGGGCAGAATCGACGGACGCCCTGGGGGACCTGCGAAGAAAGCATTTCAGGCGGCAGGGCTTTTTCGATGAACTGGTCCCATTGTGGATTCCAAGGCGTCCCACCAAGCTCGACCTTCTTCTCATCGATCGGGGTGGGCGGGGCTGGTTTGGTGGTCTGCGCATGCGAAGCTGTGGCTATTCCCATGAAAAATACGAGACCCACGATGAACGATGTCTTTAGCGCAGAGATACTCATGTTTACCCGTCTCCGCTACTTGCAAGGATCAGCGCGATCTTTCCTGGTCCAACACACCCGCCTGTCCGGAACGGACAGGGCAATAGGGCCAGCTCTGGTCGGCCAACACAGTCACGCGATCTTGCGGACTTTCGTTGCCGTCTTTCGCGCGACCCGCGGTTTTTCCCGAGCTGCTGTGGTTTTTCTCTTTTTGGGTGTCGCTTCAATTGGGGATGTCAATTCCAGTTCGGGCTGTTTCGCCGTGCGATGGTGGCCATGGTGCAGCGGTTGGATGCGCGCAGCTTCTGCTTCCATCCGCAGCTGATCGTCTTTGCTTTTTTGGCGCTCGTCCTCAAGGTATTCCGGAATCGATTTGGTTGTCATGGCCGCAGTGTGGCAGAACAAGCGCCCTCCAATCTGTCCAATTTTGGCCACTCGGTGACGATTCGTGGGCCACCGCGCAGTAGGGATCAGGAGGCACACACCATGGCCTCCCGGTGTTGGGACTCTACTGCTCTTCTTTAAACTGCACTTCGTCGTCCGCTCAGTAAGTTAATGACCAGAACGACCAAGCCCACCACAAGCAGCAAGTGGATCAGGGCTCCGCCGATATGCAAACTGAAACCCAACAGCCACAAAACAAGCAAAACAACGAAAATAGTCCAAAGCATGTTAGCCTCCTGGTCGCCTAGGTAAGCTGAACCTGATGAAACCCTTGGTCCCGCTCACAAATGACTTCACCACGGAGTTTCTCATTTCCCCAATCTCAAGTCTGGTCAGAAAAGCTCGATTTGGGCATTCGTCCTAACAGCGCGAACAGTCCGTCGGGTATGAAACCAGCCTGTGGACCTCGTGGCGCGTGGCCCATCTGATCGAGCAGGAATGCGGAGTGAAGTACCATCCTTCGCAAGCCTGGCGGATTCTGCGGCAACTGGGTTGGAGTTGCCAGCGTCCAGTGGGACGGGCGCTGGAACGGGACGAAGAAAAGATCCGGCAGTGGAAGCAGCGGCGCTGGCCAGAGATTAAAAAAAAGCCCAAAAAGAGCGGCGAACTATCGTCTTCATCGACGAGAGTGGATTGCCCGTCTTCGAGACCACGGTGAGTTTCACCTTGCCGGTCTGGATATAAAACACTGCATCCGCGGCATCCCCTTGCGCAAAGATTCCTTGTTTCCTCTGGAAAAGCACAGATTTCCTGCCCTCGCCGATGGTCGCGAGGAATTCATGGGGATTGAAATCGCGCCTTTTCTTGGTCGCTAGACGTGGAATTATGGCGTTTCGCTCTGGTTGGAGTGTTGGGTCGATTGGGGTTTGGCGGGCGATTTTTCTTTCGCGTGGAGAACCGTTCGGTTGGCGAGCAGGAGACATAGGCAGCCCCTTCTGCCTGAACAACGAACACCCATATTTTACCGCTTTCCTGGGACAGCGTAAATATCCGAAAACCACAACCACAGGTACTAGGTCAGTTTGAATATCCACAGGCCACGATTGAGTGGCACGGGCTTTCCAGATTGTGCCACACTATTTCTCGTCATGGCGGAGTGCAGCTTCAAAACCCTCATGTACGTGGACAAAGTCCCGTCTATGGCCTCTTGCACTAAATGCCAGCGCAAGTTCTTTACCCCAGGCAGCACCTTTCGGGGTGACCGCGTAGGCGCGGAGGAATATCTGCGAGACAAGTTCGTTCAGCATCAATGTCCAAAAGAGCCCGCGAAATGACAATCGCAAGGGACGCTGGCGAGGTTTCATGAAGGAGAGACTGGGAGGACGTGTTGAAATCCAGCGTCCGGCACGGGTTTTGGAGTGCAACCCTTTGCACACAGTGTGAATCGGACCGGCGCCGAGGCAATTTTCACCAACTATCCTGCCGACACGACCGTTAAGCCACTGCGGCTAAGCGATATCTCGTTCACCTTGTCACGCACCTGCTGGCTGCGAGACGGCTTCAGATATCGCATGGTCGAATCCATGTCTGAGTAATCCACTATCGCGCGAAATTCGTTTCTCGTTATTATGAAGCTACGGTCATTGTCTTATGCTGAACGTTCCTGACGCCGGGGCATCCTTTTTTCGCATATGGCTAGCCCTCAAGCCGAGTTCTCCCAGTCATCATCGAATCGGAAACTGGTCCTGGCCGGCCAGATTGCCTTTTTTTGCCACCGGCATTCTCACGACGCTGCTCGGCCCCATGCTGCCGATCCTGATTGCACGTTGGGCGATGAATGACACTCAGGCCGGCAATCTGTTTTTGGTGCAATTCCTGGCGTCGTTGATGGGCGTGCAACTCTCGGGAGTTCTGCTGGTGCGGTGGGGATTCCGTCCGGCGTTTCTGTCGGGCTGCTGTGGATGGCGTTCGGAGTGGCGACCCTCTATATCGGATCGCTTTGGCTGGGGCTGGCCTCAGTGGCCGCGTACAGTCTGGGACTGTCCTGCTGACGACCGCCAGCAAGGGTCGCGCCAAGGTCATGGCGATGTCCTGGCATATGATGGTCGAGTTGGAGCCATCGCTGTTGCCTGTGTCATCAGCAGCGCGATCACAGCTTTGCCGCTTTGCGGGCGACGAAAGAGTGGGTGATCGCAGTTCCGGCGCTGAAACTGGCACCCAAGGTCGTGGAAGTCGGCAACTGCTCGGGCCGGGACGTCGAAAAAGTTCGAGAGATTCGGGCTGTCGCCCGCGCCAGCCGAGCGCGTGGCGCCGCCTGTAGTGGCCGAAGGTATTCGCCCCTGGGCCAAGCTGGTGGAGGTTCTGACAACGAATGATGAGGAGTTTTATGCGTGTCCCTGAGTTGCATGCCTTAGAACGATTTTCGTCCCTATGGATGGACCGCAGGCCCATGCGAAACTCGAGAGTTTTTGCTTCAAAATGGAGCTCAAATTGAGGAAGAGTAACAGGACGATCGGTAGGAATTTGCTCCATTTGAGCTTCCTGGGAAGAGACCCGGCACAAAGATACGGCGACGACGCCCCCCCGTTGCGGTCTGAGCTGTTCAGCGCCGATCAGATGCAGCAGCATGGCAAGACCCTGGCGGGCTCACACAAGGTGAGCCCTGGAGGCGCTCCGGACCGCCTTTTGGCACGGCTAGCTGAAAATCAAAGTGTTCTGCTTGGAGTCCGCAGCTTGCTGACGGCGGCGGTTAAGACGAACCGCCGCATCACGCCGGCAGGGGAATGGCTCCTCGACAACTTCTACCTGATCGAAGAGCAGATTCGCA
>PLIC01000183.1 GCA_003139995.1 Candidatus Acidiflorens stordalenmirensis
CCTCTCGGCCACCTCTCCGGCATAGTGAAATTATAGTTTACCACTGGTGCGGGTTTGGTTTCGCGGCCGCTGCCGTTTTGCTTGCTCCGGCGCGCGAATTTCGCTTCCCATTATTCTGACGCTGCGGCGGTTGCGTTATGCTGAGAGTTCCCAACACGAGGTTGGGAATATCCTCTTTCGCATGGCGAGCCCTCAAGCCGAGCTTTCTCAGTCATCATCGAACCGGAAACTGATCCTGGCCGGCCAGATTGCCTTTTTGCCCACAGGCATTCTCACGACCCTGCTCGGCCCGATGCTGCCGATCCTGATTGCGCGCTGGGCGATGAATGATACTCAGGCCGGCAATCTGTTTCTGGTGCAATTCCTGGCATCGCTGGTGGGCGTGCAACTCTCGGGAGTTCTGCTGGCGCGGTGGGGATTCCGTCCGGCGTTTCTCTCGGGGCTGCTGTTAATGGCGGGCGGAGTGGCCACGCTCTACATGGGATCGCTCGGGTTGGGGCTGGCCTCGGTTGCGGCGTATGGTCTGGGACTGGGGCTGATTGTCCCGACGGACAATTTGCTGATTGCCGAGATCGGTACGGGTTGGGGCGCGAGTTCGCGCGCTAGTTCGAGAGCAAGCGCGGTGAGCCTGCTGAATTTTTTCTGGGGTGTCGGCGCGGTGTTCTGCTCGCTGATGGTGGCGTGGACGGCGGCACACAAGTTACTGCCATTCTTTCTCGGCGCGGTGGCGCTGTTCCTTGTGTTGCTGGCGTTGGCCATGCGCAATCTGCTTTTTCCCGCGGCGGAAACGTCCGCGGAATCGTCGGCTTCGTCTTCATGGCGCGAACTGGCGAAGAGTCCAGCGATTTGGCTTTTCGCGACCGTGTTCTTTCTCTATCCGGGAGCGGAAACGGCGGTGGGGGGTTGGGTCGGGTCTTATGTTTCGCGGATAGGATTGCGCGGGGCAGCGATGGCGTCCATGATGCCGGCGTTTTTCTGGTCGGCGCTGACGGTGGGCCGGGGGTTGGGAACCGCGTGTCTGCGCCATTTTCCGGAACGCCGCGTTTTGCGGGCGGGCTGTGCGGCGGGAGCGGCGGGCATCGCGCTGATGCTCTGGACTCCGACGCTGCCGGGAGTGATTGGCGGGGCGCTGGTTACGGGACTGAGCTTCGCAATGTTGTATCCGATCACCGTGGCGCGGCTTTCCGAGCGCTTCGGCATTGGCGCTCGCAGCATTGGCGCGGTCATGTTTTCATTGGCGACGATGGGGCCGGCAGTCATTCCATGGATGGTCGGCGTGATCTCTCATGCCACGGGAAACCTGCGGGCTGGTCTGCTGTTGCCGCTGGGAGCGACGGTGATTCTGTTTCTCATCCATCTTTTTGAGTGGTGATGTTGTGGAGACGCCCGTTTCTCCGTCGGGCCGGGTTCACCTAGTTTCGCAAGTTTACTCGGAAGGTATTAACCCGTGTTTACCACTACCCCCCTCCCCCCCTACCAATTGGAATCATGGGGTTAGGCTGTGGAAAACCTCCAAAATCTAGAGTGCAAAGGACTTATAGGTAAAATATTCCGGAATAAGGACTTAGCTCTAAATCCTATGTTTTTTGGGATTTTGGCAGCGGGCTAACGCCCGCTGGTCGACTCGACTTTTCGGTTATCAAAGAGCCACTGGCGATCGGGCTTGGGCGGCTTCGAGGGCCGTCTCTGGAGACGGGCACACACCCACTCCCCCAATCAGATGACTATTGTCGCACCGGACCGGTGGGCATGTCTGTGACGGGGCGCACGGATGGGATGTGACGAAGAATCAGAAGGCAGAAGTGAAAACCCCGCCGAAGCGGAAGCGTGGACAAGTAAAGGTACATAAACAGGGCTGCAGCCCGCCGCGATAGAGAGCCTGATCGGCCGCCGGGGCCACGCGTCGGCTTCGCGCGCTACGCCCGGCAGAGTTCCGCAACCAGCGTATCCCTGCGCGCCTGCGCCAAGCGGTCCATACGGTTAAGAATCATCCGGTACGCCGAGAGCGAAATTCCCGCCAGCGCCAACAAGAGCAGCGTTGCGAGCCAAAAGTTCCCGTAGTATCGGGCCATCCAGAACGCTCCGACGCCCACGCCCACGACGAAAATTTGCACTCCCAGGCTGATCAGCACAGTCGTCTGGGAGGCGCGTTGACGGCCGAACGAGGAATAGTCTATTTTTTTCGGCGAGCAAATCGACAGCAGGTTGCCCGCGGAAAAATTCACTGGCGCAGCGAACAGCAGACCGGCCAGTGAGGCGATGGTGACGTCGAGTGCGGGCCGGCCGTAAAGGTAGACGACCGCGATCCACACCACAACTGTTTCCAGGGCCAGAACGCCGGCATGAGTGAGATTCTTGGCCAGCACGATTTCACGGAAACTTACCGGAGACGCGTAGAAGAACTGGATGCCGCCGGCGTCGCCGCCAAAGTTGTTGTACGCCAGATTGGTCAGCATCAGGAGCGTGTATCCCACAGCCGCCGGAAATGCCATGTCGGGTGTGCGCGCCAGAAAAGCCCCAGAGTGCCGGCCAGGATTCATGGCTCCAAAACGAAAGATCACGAGCACAAAAATCGGCATGACCACAGTGAGCAGCATAGGGCCACTGCGGAGAAGATAACGGACTTCCTTTTCGAAGACCGCAGCCACCGGGGACGCGAATCCAGGCAGGTTCCATCCCAGGCGAAGCGACCGATCTTTCGGGAGAGCGGATGCGGCGGCCACTTCGCTCAAATTCTCGCCGCGATACTGCGCCCGCAACCGCATGTGCAGGCAGTAGCCGATGACCAGCACGAAAGCGCACAACAGCGCCAAGGAGCCAAAGGCCGCCGGGAATCGAGGAACCACAGCTTGTGCGATGGCATGGGCAGCAAGACCCGGCGGAAGGTTGCCCTGCACCGGAGCAACAATCTCGAAGTATCGTTGCACCTCCGGCCGGGCCCGCTTTTCAAAATGTCTAGTCAGCGGCCCGATCATCTGAAAGCTCAGCATCAACAGAATGAACAAAATGCCCATGAGTTCCCGCGTGCGGCGCCGTGCCAGCCAGCGCTCCACCCAGGCGAATATCATTTGCATGAACAGAAGATTGAAGACGGCGAACACCAGCATCACCAGCAGCGCCCAGGGCAGCAACGCTGGTTTCGCAAACCCCACGCCCACCAGAATTCCGAACGACCACAGGCTGCCCGCGGCGGTTACCGGGTCGAACGCGCCATACGCCAACCGCACCAGAAAATACGAGCGGTAGGTGAGCGGGAAGCGCAGCAAGTCGGAGGAGTCCGGGTTGTTGGTGAAGGCGGTCGCCATGATGGGGACGACTTGCCAGAAGAAGAACACCGGCCACAGCAGCAGCGCGAGCATCTCAGGCTTGCCTTCCGAGATGAAGAAAAATGCCGCTGCGCCCATGCCGAAGGCGCCTCCGAGTCCAATGATTGCGAAGACGGACGAGGCGACAATTCGCGAAACCAACTCCAACTTGCCCCGCGTGGTACGCAGCTTATTCACGAAGAGCCGCCACCGCAGCCATGCAATGGCGGCCAGTTGCCCGCGTGTGTGGACGGTGGAGTCAGCTTCACTCATGATGGTCAGCCGCTTATCCCAGCCACGAAAGCTCCTGATCCGTGCGGCGCTCGCCGCCCACGGTGCGCAGGAAGATCTGTTCCAGCGTCATCTTTTCGCCGGATGCCGGGGAGCCATCGCCCGATCCCGCGGGCGTTTGTGCCTCCACGCCAGCGCGCAGTTCCTCCAGCGACCCCTGAGCCACCAGCCGGCCTTGGTGAATGATGGCGACGTGACTGCACAGCCGCTCGACGATTTCCAACACGTGCGAAGTGAGAAAAATCGTGGCCCCGCGCGCGATCATGCCTTGCAGCATCGCCTTCAGCGTTCCGGCGGCGATGGCATCCACGCCTTCGAACGGCTCGTCGAGGAACAGCACCTTCGGACCATGAATCACGGCAGCCGCCATCGCCAGTTTCTTCTGCATTCCGTGCGAGTAGTCGGTGACCAGTTTGTTCGGCTGATCGGTGAGTTGCATGAAGTCGAGCAGTTCCGAGGTACGCTGGGCTGCGGTTTCGCGGTCGAGTCCGTACATCCGTCCCGCGAAGTTCAGGAACTCAGATCCAGTCAGCCGTCCGAACAGCGCCATGCCTTCGGGGACGACGCCGATTTGCCGCTTGACTTCCACTGGATGCGCGGCGAGATCCAGTCCGAGAATTTCGATATGTCCCGAGCTGGGCGCCAGCAGCCCGGTGAGCATCTTGATGGTCGTCGATTTCCCCGCGCCATTTGGGCCGAGGAAGCCGAAGAACTGTCCGGGCGCCACGCGCAGGTCGATGCCGTCCACGGCGGCGAGTTCTCCGAAACAGCGAGTCAGGCCTTGGGTTGAGATGGTAGGAGCGGTATCCATAAAAGTTTCAAGGCTAACACATTCAGCGAGTCTCCGCGGGGCTACCATTTTTACCATGTTGTTAACAAGTTAAAATG